>JAKBCJ010000048.1 GCA_021807975.1 Pseudomonadota bacterium
CAATCTGATCCATGATAGATCGGACTTGGTTGAGCAAACGCAAACGATTGCGGCGTAAATCAGGCTCCGGCGCGTTCACGGTTACTTTTTCGAAAAACGCGTCCAGCGCGGCGCGGATTCCAGCCATGTGGACCATCGCGCCGCGATAGTCCTCAGCGGCCAGAGCCTCCCGAGCCGCATGCGCCATCGTCACGGCGGCGGCCGAGAGCAGCCTTTCCTCCTCCAACGGCAACACCGCGAGGTCGGGGTCGCCCGCGTGGGGGCCGTCTTTGCGATCCTCGATGCGGAGGATATTGGCCGCGCGACGATAGCCCGCCAGAAGATTCCCACCGCCCGGAGACGCCAGCAATTCGCCCACCGCCTCGGCCCGCGCCAGAAGGGCTGCCAGATCGTCGTCCTGTCCCGCCGCGAACACCGCGTTCAGGATGTCATAGCGCGCGCCTTCGACGCGGAGCTGGACGATCAGACGCTCGATAATAAACTCGAATACCGCCTGCGCGGTTGCCCGGTCCCCGGTCGCCATCCCCAGCAGCGTACGCAGATGTACGCGCAGGCGGTTCTCCCGGATGACGCGGATCACGCCAAGCGCGGCTCGGCGCAGCGCATACGGGTCGCCGGAACCGGACGGCTTTTCCCCGATGGCGAAGAACCCGGTCAGTTGGTCCAGTTTGTCCGCCAGCGCGACGGCGATGGAAACCGGCGCGGCCGGCGCGGTCTCACCGGGTCCGCGTGGCGCGTAATGGTCGCGGATCGCGTCGGCGACGTCCGCGGCCTCGCCGTCATGCAGCGCATAATAGCGGCCCATGACGCCCTGAAGTTCGGGGAATTCCCCCACCATGCCCGATGTCAGATCGGCCTTGGCCAACTCGGCGGCGCGCGCCGCCTTGGCCGGGTCGGCCCCCACCAAAGGAGCGATTGCCGCCGCCAGAACCGTCAGGCGGCGAACCCGATCGCCCTGCGTCCCGAGCTTGGCCTGGAACGTCACTTTATCCAGCGCCGGCACCCGGCTTTCCAGCCGTGCCTTGCGATCCAGGTCCCAGAAGTGCCGGGCATCGGAAAACCGTGCGCGCAGCACGCGTTCATTGCCGGCGATGATCGCGGCCCCGCCGTCTTCCGCCTGGACATTGGCGACGAACGCAAACCAGGGTGCCGCCGCGCCATCCGCCGTGCGCAGCGCGAAATAGCGCTGGTTGACGCGCATGGAAACCTGCATCACCTCCGGCGGCAGATCCATGTGTTCGTCCGCGATGCGGCCCAGATGCGGGACCGGCCATTCGACCAGACCGGCGACCTCCTCCAGCAAACCGGGATCGTCCACGACAGTCAGCGATTTCTCGGCCGCAAGCCCGGCGATCCGTTCCGCGATCGCGCGCTTGCGGTCCTCGGCGTCCACCAGCACACGATGGGCTTTCAGTTTTTCGCGCCAATCGGCGGCTGAGGTCACGGCGAAGGCGCCCGGGGCGTGGAAGCGATGGCCCTCCGTCAGGTCGCCGCTGGCCAGCCCATGCCCGTCATCGGCGCCATCGCGCAGGTCGAACGGCACGACGGCGCCATCCAGCAGGCACGTGATGCGGCGCAATGGGCGCACCCAGACGAAACCGCTGGACCCGCCCCAGCGCATCGATTTCGGCCAGGGGAAGCGGCGCAGCAGCGCGGGAATCGTCCCCGCGATCAGGTCGCTGGCCGAGACGGCGGCGGCCGTTTTCTCCAGCACCCAGTAGTCGCCTTCCTGGCGCACCTGCTCGCGGCTGGCGTTGTGCTTGCGCAGGAACCCGGTCAGCGCCTGTTCGGGCGCCGAGGCGCGCGGCCCGCGTTCGGTGGTGCTGGACGCGGCCACCTCGGCCGTCACATCGGCACGCAGGGCGATCCGGCGCGGGCCGAACCAGGTCGCGACATTTTGGGGGTTCACCGCCCCAATCGCGGCGGTCAGCGCGCGTTCAAGTTCAGCCGCCGCGCCGCGCTGCATGCGGGCGGGGATTTCCTCGCTGAACAGTTCCAGGAATAGTTCGGGCATGTTCAGTCTTTCAGAGCCGGCTCAATGTCGGTTTGGGCGAAATCGTCGCCCTTGAACAGCAGGGGTTCGCGGGTTTCCTTCGCCAGGGCATAGGCAAAGCAGTCGCCAAAGTTAAGTCGCGCCGCATGAGCGCCCCGGCCGAACATCTGCCAGGCACGCCGCGCGATGGCCGCCTGGGAGATGGAAACCGGCATCAGTTCGATCCGAGCCGTGCGGATGAATTCCTCCAGCCAATTCGCGGCCAGGGCGTTGCCGCGACGGTCCACCACCATACTGGCTTCCAGCCAGTTAGAGACGGACATGCGCCGCGCATCGGCGTCCATGATCGCCCTTAGGTAGCGCCGTCCGTCAGGCTCTTGAAGGAAGACGGCCAGCACCGCGGAGGAGTCGATGATCACCGCGGCAGGCCCGTTTCATCGTCGTACAGCCAGCCGTGATCGGAGGTGACATCGGCGGCCATGTTGGCTTTGATCTGACCGGCGATGGCCCACAGCTTCTCCTCCAGCGCGGCCTTGTCGCGCAGGCGCTGCTCGCGATCGAGTTCCGTGCGCAGCGCCTTGGTGACAACCGTCGTCAGGCTCTCGCCTGTCAGTTCGGACAGCCGGGATGCGAGTTGGTAGGCATCTTCGCTTTTGATGTTCAGTTGCGCGCCCATCGCCACACCTTGGTAGAACACAGTTCCCGCGCGGTAGAAATAGCGTGTCGCAGGGTGCCTGTCATCCCGCTTTTCCGTGGCAGGAGGCTCACACCGCCTCCCCGGCCACCCACGCCTCGCAGCAGCCTTTGGCCAGCGCCCTCACGCGGCCGATATAGCTGGCGCGTTCGGTTACGCTGATGACGCCGCGGGCATCCAGCAGATTGAACAAATGGCTGGCCTTGATGCACTGGTCATAGGCTGGCAGGGCCAGCTTGCGTTCCAGCAGGGCGGCGCACTCGCCCTCGGCGTCGGCGAAATGGCGTGACAGCATGGCGGTGTCGGCGAATTCGAAGTTATGGGCGCTGTATTCGCGTTCGGCGCGCAGGAACACGTCGCCGTAGGTTACGCCGCTGCCGTTGAAGTCGATGTCGTACACATTCTCCCGGTCCTGGACATACATCGCCAGGCGTTCCAGGCCGTACGTCATCTCGAAGCTGGGCCAGGTGACCGGAATGCCGCCGACCTGCTGGAAATAGGTGAACTGGCCGACTTCCATGCCGTCGCACCAGACTTCCCAGCCCAGGCCCCAGGCGCCGAGGGTCGGGCTTTCCCAGTCATCCTCCACGAAGCGGAAATCGTGCCGCAGCGGGTCCAGCCCGATTTCACGGTAGGAGGCCAGAAGCAGCTCCTGCGCGTCGGCCGGGCTGGGCTTCATGATGACCTGATATTGATAATAGTGCTGCAGCCGGTTGGGGTTTTCGCCGTAACGGCCGTCGGCCGGGCGCCGGCTGGGCTGCACATAGGCGGCGCGCCAGGGCTTCGGCCCCAGGGCGCGCAGTGTGGTGGCGGGATGGAAGGTGCCGGCCCCCATTTCCACGTCGTACGGTTGCAGAATGACGCAGCCCTGCCGAGCCCAGAAGCCGTGCAGGCGCAGGATAAGGTCCTGGAAGCTGGGGATGGAGCGTGTCATCGGCGGCCTGTTGGTTGGACCCCGGATCACCCGGGACAGCGGGGCGCCATTAAGCATCCCGGCAACGGCGGAGCAAGCCGGCAGGCGAACCGCGTGGATGCCCTTTTTCCAACCTGCTTTCCCGTGCGCCGGAATCCCGATCTGTTCAAGCGACAGCCCACACTTTCCGCCCGCCCCCCTGGTCCGTGAACCAAAACCGGGGCAAACTGTCCGGCATTGGACTCCGAAGGGGAATCGCCATGGCCAAGATCATCATTAGCTGCGCCGTTACCGGTGCCATCCATACACCCAGCATGTCGGAGTACCTGCCGATCACACCGGAGGAAATCGCACGCTCCTCGATCGAGGCGGCCGAGGCCGGTGCCGCGATCATCCATCTGCACGCGCGCAATCCGGTCGATGGCTCGCCCACGCCCGATCCGGCGGTGTTCATGCAGTTCCTGCCCACCATCAAGCAGAGCACCGACGCGGTGATCAACATCACCACCGGCGGCGGCCTGACCATGACGCTGGAGGAGCGGCTGGCCGCCCCGCTGGTCGCCAAGCCGGAAATGTGCAGCCTGAACATGGGCAGCATGAACTTCAACATCTCCCGCGCCGGCGACAAGATCACGAACTGGAAGTTCCCGTGGGAGAAGCCCTATCTCGACTCCACCGACAACTTCATTTTCCGCAACACCTTCAAAGACATCGAAGGCATCGTCGAAAAGCTGGGCAAGGGTCACGGCACCCGTTTCGAGTTCGAGTGCTACGACATCGGCCATCTGTATAACCTGGCCTATTGCCTGGATCGCGGCATCGTGGAGCCGCCGTTGTTCGTGCAGTCGATCTTCGGGATCACCGGCGGCATCGGCGCGGAGCCGCGTAACCTGCTGTTCGCGAAGGAAACCGCCGACCGGTTGTTCGGCGATCAGTATGTGTGGTCGGTGCTGGCCGCGGGGCGTCACCAGATGGCGTTCACCACCATGGCCGGCATCCACGGCGGCAACGTGCGCGTGGGTCTGGAAGACAGCTTGTACATCGGCAAGGGCCAGCTCGCGAAGTCGAACGCCGAACAAGTGTCGAAGATTCGTCGCATCCTGGAAGACCTGAGCCTGGAAATCGCCACACCGGCCGAGGCTCGGCAAATGCTGAGCCTGAAAGGCGGCGACCGGGTCGGGTTCTAGGCTTTTCGCCGCCGCGTCGTGGCAGGTTACTCTTCTCGTCATGGCAGGCGAAGGCCTGCCATCCACGCCTGACAGGGTCGCGGCCACGACGCAAAGGCCGCCACCCGATGCGGCAACGGTCCGCTTGGAGGGAACAAATGTTCGACGTCAACGAACTTAAAGACCAAATCGCCGTCATCGGCGTTGGCAACACCAAATACGGCAACTTCCCGGAAACCGACGACTATGGCCTCGCCGCGCAGGCGTTCCGTAACGCGGTCAACGATTGCGGCATCGACAAAAACCAGATCGACGGCCTGCTGGTGTCGCGTATTCCGTATTACGCGCGTATGGGCGAGGTGCTGGGCATCGATCCGCGCTGGACCGTCACGCTGCCGGGCCACGGACGCATGTCCGGAATGGGAATTATCGAGGCCGCATCGGCCATCGCCAGCGGTCTGTGCAACTATGCCGTCCTGCTCTACGCGAATATAGGCCGGTCCCGCAGGGTGAATTACGGCGGCGACGAAAGCCCCGGAACCTGGGATCCGTGGGGCTTCACTTCGCCCGGCGCTGCCCATGCGATGGCGTTCCGCCGCCACATGGAAATGTATGGCACGACAACGCGGCAACTGGCCGAGGTCTCGGTCGCCATCCGCTATCATGCCTGTCTGAATCCGGATGCGGTGATGCGCAATCCGATCACCATCGAGGACCATGAAAGCGCGCGTTTCATCACCGCGCCGCTGCGTCTGCTGGATTACTGCCTGATCAACGACGGCGCTGTCTGCCTGATCCTGACATCCAAGGAACGAGCGAAGGATTTCAAGAAGCCGCCGGTCATGATTTCCGGCTTCGGCGGGCAGGATTCGTTCAGTTCGTCATCGATCGCCAATTTCGACATGGATTTCTGGCACCCGGCGCTCAGCGCGGCCGGTAAGCAGGCGTACGGGATGGCCGGCGTCACCCACAAGGACGTCAACGCCTTGATGTGCTATGATAATTTCTCGCCCACGGTGCTGTTCAGCCTGGAAGGTCTGGGCTTCTGCGGGCAGGGCGAGTCCGGTGCATACGTGGAGGACGGAGCGCTGGCCCTGGGCGGGCGCCTGCCAGTGAATACCGATGGCGGCCATCTGTCCAACTCCTATATGCAAGGTTGGGCCTTGAACGTCGAGGCGGTTCGCCAGCTTCGCGGCGAATGTGGCGTTCGGCAGATCCCGGACTGCGAGGTCGTGCAATATGTGCAGGCCACGCCTTGTACCCGGACACTCATCTATACGCGCGGCTAAGGGGGATCGTATCATGAGCTATAACAAACCGTTGCCGCGCCTGGACACGCTTAACAAGCCGTTCTGGGCGGCGGCAAAGGAAGGGAAGTTGCTGCTGCAACATTGCCCCGCCTGCGGCGATACACGGTTTCCGCCGGGTCCGGTTTGTCCGAAATGCCTTGCCGGGGACCAGGACTGGATCGAATCCTCGGGGAAGGGGACGCTGGAATCCTGGATCGATATGCACCGAGCGTACTGGGACGGGTTCAAGGACGATCTGCCCTACCGCGTTTGCCTCGTGCGGTTGGAGGAAGGGCCCGTCGTCGTCAGCAATCTGGTCGATAAGACCGAGAACCTGCGGATGGGCGCCCCGGTCAGGGTGGTGTTCGACGCGGTGACCGAGGATGTGACGCTGCCGAAATTTACGCTGGTCTAAACCGACTTCATATCAGTCCGTATTCCACTTCCGGCGTATAAACCGAAGCCTCTTTCCCCAGTTGCGAACTGAACAATGTGAAGTGCTCCACCGGCACCGGGTCCGCCCGGAACAGGTTGTGCGCCTGCACGTAGGATACCAGTTTCCCCTCCGGCACGTTGTCCAGCCTGGCCAGCGTGACATGCGGCTGGAAGCGCCGCCGCTCCGGCTCCAGGCCGCAGCGTTGCAGTGCCGTCTCGATCTTGTTCTGCAAGTGATCCAACGGCGGATTGCGTTCCGCCCCCACCCACAGCGCCGTGCCGCGGCCACCCTTGGCGAACGTGCCGACGCCCGACAGCGTCAGCGAAAACTTCCGCGTCCGCAGGCTCGCCAGCGCGATATCGATGTCCTCGGCCTGGTGTCCGGGCGTTTCGCCGATGAACCGCAATGTCAGGTGGTAATTCTCCGGCGGCACCCAGCGCGCCCCGGGCAGGCCGGCCCCAGCCAGGGCCGAGAGCCGGTCCCTTAACTCCCAAGGCAGATCCAGGGCGACGAACAGTCTCATCGCGCCAACCTTATGCGGGGTGGGCCTCGGCAAGCAACTGTTCTACCAGCGGCAGGAGCCGGGCAATCTCGCGTTTCACGCCTTCGGCATTGGGATGCAGCCCGTCGGCCTGGATCAGGTCCGGATGCATCGCCACGCCATCCAGCAGGAACGGATCGTACAACACGCCGGGGCGCTTGCCGAGGCGGTCGAACACCGCCCGGAACGCCCGTTGATAGTCCGGCCCGAGGTTCGGCGGGGCATACATTCCGGTCAGCAGCACCGGGATGTGCCGGGCGGCCAGCGAGTCCAGGATCGCAGCCAGGTTCGCCTCCATCTCCTTCGGGTCCAGCCCGCGCAGCCCGTCGTTCCCGCCCAGTTCCACGATCGCGGCATCGGCGCCGTCCGCCAGCGTCCAGTCCAGGCGCGCGCGTCCCCCAGCGCTGGTGTCGCCCGAAACCGCGCCATCGACGATCGCAACATCCTGGCCGTGCGCCTTCAGTGCCGCCTGCAACCGGGACTGGAAACCGTCATCGTGCGGCAGGCCATAACCGGCGGTCAGGGAATCCCCCAAAACCAGCAGCCGCGGCGGCGCCGCGAGGGCAGGGGCGGTCGCCGACAATACCAGTGCCAGCACCACAGACGCCGTTTGTCCCAGACGACCGCCTCCGGCACGTTCGTCATGGCGGGCGCAGGCCCGCCATCCACGCCTTTGGGCATGCGAAATCAGGGGCGGCGTGGATGGCGGGCCTTCGCCCGCCACGACGGCGTGTGCGGACGCACGTCCGCGGCGCCTCGCCAAAAACGCTGCCACGGCACACCAGGTCTTTCGCCATCGTGCGTCGTGCCAATATACACGGTCTATGGATATCATTCGCCGCTCTCCAACTCCCGACACGCCGCTGGTGCGGGTCAGGGACCTGTTTCTGACCGTGCCGTCCGCCGCCGGACCGGTCAACATATTGCGTGGTGTCGATCTGGACATCGAAAAGGGGGAGGCCGTGGGATTGGTCGGCCCCTCGGGATCGGGGAAAACCAGCCTGCTGATGGTGCTGGCCGGCCTGGAACGCGCAACCTCCGGCAGCGTTTCGCTGGATGGACAAGAGATCACGCGGCTGAATGAGGACGCCCTGGCCAAGCTGCGGCGCGACCGGGTGGGGATCGTTTTCCAGGCGTTCCATCTGATCCCGACGATGACGGCGCTGGAGAATGTGGCCATCCCGCTGGAACTGGCCGGCGTGCGCGATGCCGACAGCCGGGCACGCGCGGCGCTGGACGCGGTTGGGCTCGGGCATCGCCTGACGCACCTGCCCGGTCAGCTGTCGGGCGGGGAACAGCAGCGAACCGCCCTGGCACGCGCCTTTGCCCCCGAACCGGCGCTGCTGCTGGCGGATGAACCCACCGGCAACCTGGACCATGCCACGGGGGACGTGGTTATCGAGCTGCTGTTCACCCTGCGCCGCCGCACCGGCACCACCCTGCTGCTGATCACCCATGACCGGACACTGGCGGCCCGGTGCGACCGGCAGGTGCATATGTCGGATGGAAAGATGCAGGAGGTGGTGGCCGCCTGATTCCGGCGGTGTTGCTAACCCGCCCGCGCGGTGTCCGTCCGGCGCGGCAGCAATGGGATCAGTGGCACGGTCGCGATCAGCGACACCATTGCCCAGTAGCTGGACAGCGACAGCACACCCCGCGCATGCAGCCCGGCCGAGGCAATCCCCACAGCGAAGAACAGATCCCACATCGGCGCCGCGAAGGTGAAGAACAGCGCCTGCCGCGCCGGGGCCAGACGCTCCTGCATCGCGGTGAACCAGGCGGAGGTGGAGATGATTTCCGGTATCCCGGCCAGCGCCAGGATTGCCATGGCCTGCACGCTGCTGTGCGCGAACAGCAGCAGCAGATGGATCGCGCCCTCCATGATCCCGGTCACCATGGTCAGCGTATAGGCACTCATCCCGCGCAGGAACCGCCCGACGAACAGGGCGGAGACAACGGCGCCGATCAGCGCACCTGCCCCCTGCGCCACCAGGAGTTCGGTCCAGGCGGTGTCGGACGCCCCGAACCAGTCGCGGTTGGCCCAGAATAGAAACGGCCGCAGCCCGCCCAGCATGACCATGTAGGTGACCGAGGCTACCAGCAGCCCAACGATCCTCCGGTCGCCGCGAACGATCCGCGCAAAGCCGGCAAGGCTGCCGGTTTCGCCCTGGCTGCCAGCGTCCCGCGGCGCCGAAAACCGCGCGACCGGGATCGCCGCCAGCGCGGTCATCGCCGCGAACGCCGCGAAACCCGGGGCGAACCCCGCCAGCACCAGCACCCCGCCCAGCGCCGGCCCAGCCACCTTCGCTGCTCTGTCGGCCACCGAGAACATCGTGTTGCCGGCCATCGACAATCCGGCCGGGGTGACCGAACCGCGCAACGCCAGCAGGCCGGGGTTGATGAACAGGTCGATCGTGCCGATGGCCCCGATCACCGCCTGAAACAGGATCAGGTTGTCGCACCAGGGCAACCCGGCGGTCAGTACCGCCATCGCCGCCATCGCCGAACTGGCGACCCGGGCGGGGCCGAAGCGCCGCAGCAAGCCGCCCGCCAGCGGCGCCAGCAGCACCTTCGGCACGATCCGCAGCCCCAGGCTCAGCACCAGCACCATGCCGGCGCCATACCGCTGGGCCACCAGGATCGGCAGCGTGGCGATCACGCACCAGCTTCCCAGATTCGTCGCGAGCAAAGCCAGCCAGAACGCCCGGAAGCGCGGTGCGCGCAGCAGGGCGCGATAGTCGTTCATCGGATGGCCACGCGCTCAGGCGCCGGCCGGGCCGCGGCGGAGGGGCTTCATGGACTGGCTGCTCCCGTTGTAACGTCTGTCCCTTAGCCCAAACCGGCGCGGGGCCAAAGGCCGCGCCTTGCCGCGCACCTTCGCATATGACCATTAGCGCGGCATCATGCCGCCGCCCCAGCCCGCCATTCTGTTCAGGGACCAGCGTTTTGCCGTGCTCGACAAGCCGCCCGGGCTGCCGGTCCATGCCGGCCCGTCGGGCGGCCGCAGCGTGGAGGACTGGTTTGCCCTGTTGTCCCGCCGCAAGGATGGCCCGTGGCTGGCCCACCGCCTGGATGCCGATACCGCCGGGTGCCTGGTGGTCGCGCTGCGCCGAACGGCCCTGCTGGAAGCCCAGGCGCTGTTCGCCGCCGGCAGAGCCAGCAAGACCTACTGGGCGGTGGTTCAGGGCGAGGTCGCGGGCTGCGCCGGGACGATCGACGCCCCGTTGCTGCGCACGACCTCGGCGGCGGCGGGCTGGCGGATGACGGTGGACCGCCGGGCAGGTCAAACCGCGATCACCGATTGGCGCGTGCTGGGCCGAACAACGGGGCGCACCTGGCTGGAACTGCGCCCCCGTACCGGCCGGACCCATCAGATCCGCGTTCACTGCGCCGTGCTGGGCACCCCGATCCTGGGGGACGAGCGATACGGAACCGCCGGCGGCGGCCTGCACCTGCTGGCCCGGTCCATCCACCTGCCGCTGAACCCGCCCGTCGATGCCACCGCCCCGCCGCCAGCGTCGATGCTGGCGGCGTTTCGCCAATGCGGCTTCGACGCGGCTTCCGGCGGGACGGCCCGCGGCGCGGCGCCAGCCAAAGAGCCGGCAACATAAAGTCCCGCCGGCAAAGTCACGGCCCCGCGATTTCATGCTGCGATGCACACTGAAGCCGTCAACGACTGCCCTGTGCAAGACCCTGCGGATTGTTAATCTGCTCGATATTGACAAAATTACATGATTGGCGGAAACGACGGAAAATCGAGGGACGCCCCGGCCCGGGTTCCGGGACCGAACGGGCGCGATCAGGAGGGACGAGCATGAACGACGTCTGGCAGCCGGTTGCCGGCACACGGTTCTTTTCCCGTAACGGAGAGGGGTTGTACGAACGCCTGACCGACAAGCTTTACCTGCGTGTGGACGATGTCGATGAAACCGACGCGCGGGAAGTCTGCACCCGCTTCGCCGAAGCGTTCGAAGCCCGCGCGCCGGTTCGTCTGGTCGCCTGACTGTCAGCTGGATCCCGGCATGTAGTTGACGATGAACTCGCTGCCGCCGTAGCCGGCTTCCTCCGGTATGCGCATCAGCCGCCTGCCGTCCTCCAGTTTGGTGCCCCGCGGCTGGACCGTTACCACCTCCGATGCGCGCGCTGTCGCGATCGCTTCCGCCACGGTCTTCGACCGCCCAAGCTTTTCGAGGTTTTTCGCGGTGGCGAAGACCAGTTTGTAGAGACCCGCTTCGGTGTCGGCCAGGGCGCGCGCCGGCGTGATCCACAGCGACTCCACGGCCTCCAAACCATCGTGAACCGCCAGATGTTCGGCCGGCGCCTCGGCCAGGAAGAACTGGGTATCGTATCGTTTGGGTTGCGAGGCCGGGGTGATCCAGTGCGCGAAATGCACCAGCAGTTCCGGCGCGGGCAACAGGGCCTCTGACTCCAGCACGGCATCGAAGCCGATCGACCCGGCGTTGAGGGCGGCCCGGTACCGGTCCTCCAGGCGCTTCAGCGTGGCGGCGCCGATCGGGTCCCGGGAACCCCGGGGGCGGGCGAACAGGACGCCGCATTCCTCGAACGTCTCCCGGATCGCGGCGATGCGGAACGCCGCGGCGGCGGTGTCCCGGGCCCCGGGAACCGGGGATGCGCCGATGCTGGCGGCGAGTTCGTGGTCGGCATCTTCGACCCGGCCGCCTGGAAACACCAGGGCGCCGCCGGCGAATGCGATCGCCTGATGGCGGACGACCATGAAGACTTCGATACCGTCCGGACCATCGCGCAACAGCATGATGGTGGCAGCGGGTCGGGCTATGGCTTCCATGGCGTTTTCCTGTCGATTCTGCCGCACAGGCTACAAGACCGCGCGGGTCGGGTCACGCCCGCAAGCGCCGCACCAGTTCCATCGCGTTGGCCGGGGCGCGCACTTTCCTGTCGTTGTCGAAGAAGACGAACACGTCCCGCCGCCTCGGCCGGGCTTTTCCGGCGATCCGTTCGGTGTCGGCCGGCTCTGTACCGCGCGCCCAGTCCTTGATCCGTCTGACCCATCGGTCCAGCGCGGCGTTGTCGTAACCGGCCGGATAAAGGGTCCGGTCGGCATGCAGGCGGCAATAGACGAAGTTGGAGGTAATATCCATCGGCAGCGGCCATTTGGATGAATCCGAGCAGACGAGGGCGGCGTCGTAGGCCCGCAAGAGGCCAACGAAGTCCTGGCAGCGGAAGCTGTCGTGCCGGACCTCGAACGCATGCCGCAGGATGCGGCGGTTTTCGGGGCGTAAAACGGCGGGAACGCGTACCGAGGCGTCATGGTCCCGGGCGAGGGTGGCCGCTGCGTCGGTGTCATGCGGCAGCATGGCGAGAAATGCCTCGATTCGACTGGCATCGAAACGGAAATTGGATGGAAACTGCCACAGAACCGGGCCAAGGTGGATGCCCAGACCCAGCAGGCCTGACGCCATGAAGTTCGCCAGTGCCACGCGCGGGTTTTGCAATCGCAGGATGTGGGTGATCTGCCGGGGCCCCCTGACAGCGAAAACGAACTCGGCCGGCACCTGGCGCGCCCAGCTTGCGAACATCTCGGGGCGCTGCGTGCCGTAGAACGTGGCGTTGATCTCAAGGGCGCGGAACTGGGCCGCGGCGAAGCCAAGCTCCGCCTCATGCGGCAGACCCCGGGGGTAAAAGGTGCCACGCCATGGTTCGTAAGCCCAACCCGAGATGCCGACACGGATTGTGCCCGTGGAACCCTGGTGCTCGACGTCGAAGTGCGATTTTCCCTCCCTGCTGCCGCTGTCCGCATAGAGACAATTGCAGGGTGGGTATAGTTACAACCTCAGGTGGATTGCCAATCGGCATGTGCGCGGATATGGCGTTTATTCCGCCAGGGCCAGCCCGCCGCGGCGGCTGACCCGCAGCACCAGCATGGAGGCCATCAGGCAGGCCAGGCCGCTGGCGATGAACGCCATCAGATAGCTGCCCGACAGGGTTCGGACCTCCCCGGCGCCGAACGCGGCGATGGCACCGCCGACCTGATGCGCGGCGAAAATCCACGACACGATCACGGGGGAATCGCGGCGGCCGAAAATTTCGTTCGTTAGCGCGAAGGTCGCCGGGCCGGTGGCAACCCAGTCGAGGCCATAGAACACCGAGAAAACCGAAAGGCTGATCGGGTCGAAGCTGGTGAATGGCATGATGACCAGCGACAGGCCGCGCAACCCATAGTACCAGAACAGCAGCACGCGGGGGCTGTAGCGGTCGCACAGCCAGCCCGAGGCTGTGGAGCCGATCAGGCTGAAGGCGCCGATCACCGCCAGGATGGAGGCGCCGTTCACCGGGCTGATGCCGTAATCGGCGCAATAGGCGATCAGATGGGTGTTGATCAGGCCGTTGGTGGAAAAGCCGCAGATCCCGAACGTCAGGCACAGCAGCCAGAAGTCCATCGACTTCGATGCCCGGGCCAGTGCGGTGAACGCTACGGTGAACGGATTGCCGCCCTCGAACGCGCCCACCGGCTCGACGGTGCGGCCGCCGAATGCGGGCAGCCCGATTGCGGCGGGCGATTCCGGCAGCAGCAGCATAACCACGGGAATAACCAGCGCGATCGCCGCGGTCAGCGCGATGGACACGCCTTGCCAGCCGTAATTCTGCACCAGAAGCGCCAGCAGCGGCAGGAAAATCAACTGCCCGGCGGCGTTGGCCGAGGTCAGCAGGCCCATCGCCAGCCCCGCGCGATGGATGAACCAGCGATTGGCGACCGCCCCGGCGAAGCCGACGGCGCCGGCACCGGACCCGATGCCGACCATCAGCCCCCAGGTGAGGAACAACTGCCAGGGCTGGTTCATGAAGGTGGACAGCGCGGTGCCGGCCATCAGGATGGTCAGGCAACCGATCATGGTGCGTTTCAGGCCGATGACCTGCAGCAGGCCGGTCAGGAACGGCCCGGTCGCGCCCAGCAGAATGATGTTCAGCGACACGGCGCCCGAGATCGTGGACACATTCCAACCGAACGCCTGCTGCAGCGGCAGGATCATCACCCCCGGCGCCGCGCGGACACCCACACCCGCCAGCATCGCCAGGAACACGACGCCCAGCGTCACCCATGCGTAGTGGACACGGCTGGAGCAGGCTTTGGCGAGGCGTGCATGGATCATACGGAAAATCTTCTAGGATGGGTCCGAAATTGTAGAATGAAATTTCTACCGTTGGGTAGCTTTCCGGGATGCGCCTTACGCATGGCTGACCTCGCCCCGGGGACCACCCGGGCGTTACCGATAGCCGAACAGTTGCATCATCGCCCCGTGATCGCGCTCAATCCGGGCCTGCTGCGCCGGGGTCAGTTCGGTTCGCCAGGTGCCCGAACGGCCGGTGCCGAAGAACGGGGCGGTCGAGCCCGCGACGCGTTCGGTGAAGCCCTTCGCCTGTTCCTGCGCGCGCAATTCCTGAAAGGAACTGAACTGGACCGCCCGGGCGAGCCGGTCCGGTTCCGGAGCGCCGCCAAGCCACTGGATCAGCTGGCCGAACGTGGCCAGGGGGGATTCCAGAAGCGCCTCATACCGCACCACACGCACCCGGGGACTGGGCGGGGCGGTCCAGGACAGTACGTGATCGGACCAGGTGCCCTGGCGCTCGTATACCTTGGTATCGGTGCCGCCGGTCGCGGCTTCCGGATCGGCCATGAAGGCGATGGTGTCGTCGATCGAACGGCCGCGGTGCCGGCTGTAGGACACCGCGACGTCGCGCGGATCGCGCACCAGGTAGAACGCACCCGCCGTCACCGCGGGCGTGATCAGCGGCACGCCGGCGACCGTCAGCCGGGCATTGTGGGTCTTGACGAACACCAGCGTGGTATCGAGCCCGGTCAGGTCGCGATGCACCAGCGGGCGCATGCGCTGCACGTCGGCGATGGAATATTGCGACGCCGGGCGCGGATCGTAGCGGCGGTAGCGGCCGGCATTGATGTCCGACGCTGTAAGGTCCGTCAGCTTATCGATGTCGTAGGGCGTTTGCGGCCGGCGGATGTAATTGTGCAGGAACGCCCGCATCCAGGTGTTGCCGGATTTCGGATAGGACGCGATCCAGATCAGTTGCCCCATGCTGTTTACCCTAGGTTGCCCGACCGGCGGTTGCATAGTCGCGGGTGCTGCCTGGCGCCAGCCCTGGCGCGGCGGCGTCCATCGCGGCGTCGAGTGATACCGGCGGCCCGAAGGGCCGACTGGTATGCGCGCGGGGTTGGTGGGGCGGCCGCGCATGGATCGAAGCGGTTATTCCCACGCGTCTCGTCAGACCCCGAATTCGCCGCGTCTGCTAACCCGCCACCGGCGCCCGCGCCGGGCCGGCGATCAGGCCCAGTGCAGGTCAGCCTCGCTGCGTTCCCGCAGTTCGCGCCTGGTCAGGCCTTCGACCATGTCCAGCACGATGAAGCCCCGTTCGGCGATCTCCAGAACGGCGATGTCTGTATAGACCCGCTTCACCGCACCTTTCGCGGTCAACGGATAGGAACAGGATCGGCGGATGCGGGACTCGCCGCTGCCCTTGGTGTTGTGCTCCATCGCCACCCACAGGCGCTTGGCCCCGATTGCCAGGTCCATGGCACCGCCGACCTGTTTGGTCGGATCGTTCGCCTTGCGGGCCCAGTTCGCGATGTCGCCGTTTTCCGCCACTTCGAACGCGCCCAGAACGCACAGGTCCAGATGGCCGCCGCGGGCGATGGCGAAACTGTCGGCGTGGTGGACGAACGATCCGCCGGTGCGCAGGGTGATATGCTGCGTGCCGGCATTGACCAGATATGGGTTGATCTTGTCCGGTTCGGGGGCAGGGCCGGCGCCGATCACGCCGTTTTCGGAATGAAAAATCACCTCGCGGTCAACCGGCACATGATCGGACACGCCGGTCGGGATGCCGATGCCCAGATTGACGAACCAGCCTTCGGGGATATCGCGGGCGATGCGCGCCGCGATGCCGGCGCGATCCAGCGGTTTGAATGTCATAGCGGTTTTCCTTACGCCGGGATGTGGACAATACGATGCACGAACACGCCCGGCGTATGGACGTTGGCCGGCGGGATATCGCCCAGGGCAACGGCATGGCGGGTCTGGACCACGGTCAGTTTTGCGGCCATCGCCATGATCGGGTTGTAATTCCGGGCGCTTTCGCGATGCGTCAGGTTGCCCCAGCGATCGGCCTCCCACGCATCCACCAGGGCGACATCGCCGTGGATCGGGTATTCCAGCAGGCAGTTGCGCCCGTCGATCACCCGGGTTTCGCGGCCTTCCGCCAGGATCGTATCGGCGCCGGTCGGGGTGTAGAATGCCTGGATGCCGGCGCCGGCGGCGCGGATGCGTTCGGCCAAAGTGCCCTGCGGCACGATCTCCAGCTCCAACTTGCCGGCTGCGAACAGGCGCCCGGCGACGCTGTCCGCCCTGACAAAACTGCACACCAGCTTGCGGACCCGGCCGGAGGCCAGCAGTTCGGCGGTTGGCCCGTCGTCCCGCCCGCCGGAGTTCACCACCAGAGTCAGGTCTTTCGCGCCCTGTGCGATCAGGCCTTCCAGCAGGGTTTCCGGCATGCCGTTGCCGAAGCCGGGCATCAGGACTACGGACCCGTCCGCGATGCCGGCCAGCGCGGCCGTCACATCGGGCACGAATTTATCGATCATCGGCGGTTTCTTTCCTGGACTCTGGAACAGCGGCACTGGCGCGATAGGAGCGCGGAATGCCGTCCGTGGCAACGCCGCCGGGCTATCGCTCGCGCGGTCCGGCCTCCAGCAGCGCCAGGTTCTGTGCGGCGAGGTCTGCCGTGGTGCTGTTCGGGTCCACGCCGCGGGCATGTTCCCAGTCGCGGCGCGCACCCTCGGCATCGCCCATGCGCTGGCGCAGAATACCGCGCTCCAGCAGGGCATCGGCGTTGTCGGCGTCCAGCGCCAGGGCGCGCGATACGTCGGCCTGCGCCAGGTCCAACTGGTTCATCCGCCGCCGCATCGCCGCCCTGGCCACCAGCGCATCGAACCGCGTGCCGTCCAGCAGGATCGCCTGGTTCAGATCGTTCACGGCGTCGGTGTAGCGGTTCATCGCGCCCTTGGCGGCAGCGCGCATGATGAACAGATCGGCGTCGTCCGGTGCCAGCGCCAGGGCCGCGGTCGCGTCGTCTTCGGCCTTGTCCGCTTGCCCGATCATCGACCGGGCCTGAACCGCCTGGCCCAGGAGCAATGCCCGGGCCATCGGCGGGGCGCTGCTTTGCCGCGCGAGCCGTTCCAGCACCGCCGCACCCTCGGCGGGTTGGCCGATGGCGATCAGCGCGAGGCCCTGGCAGTGCAGCGCACCTTCGCCGCCGCCCTTGGCCAGCAGGGTCTCGGCGATCGACAGGGCGCTGGCCGGGTCGCTGGTCAGCGTGGCCAGGCACCCTTCATAGGCGGCGCCTTCGGCGATTCGGGGCGGGAACGGCGGGGTCGGTAATGCGGTTTCTTCCGTCGGAGCGGGGGCCGGGGCGGACAGCCGCCAGTAGCCGGCGG
>JAKBCJ010000433.1 GCA_021807975.1 Pseudomonadota bacterium
ACCACGCCGGAATGAATGCCGATGGTCGGGATTCCCACCGCGGCGGCGATGTGTTTCGGCCCGCTGTCATTGCCGATGTAAAGTACGCAGTTCTTCAGCAGCCTTGGCAGGATCGCCAGCGATGTCTTCCCGGCCATCGAGGCGACAGAATCCCGGTACAGCACGGATTCCATGAGCGTATCCGCGATTGCCGCGTCATCCGGGCCGCCAACCAGCAGTACATTGACCCCGTTTCTCTCGATCAACAGGTCGATCAGCGCCGAGAAATGGACTTCCGGCCATTGCTTGGTGATATTGCCAGCGCCCGGATGGATCGCCACCACCGGGCGGGTGAACAAGGCCCGCACACGCTTGGGCAACTCCGTCAGCGGCATCGGCCGCGGCGGCGGCTGGATCAACTGGCGGTCGTTCTCGGTCGCATGGCCGATCGCATTCACCAGCCCCATCAGGTCATCGACAATGTGATTGCGCTTGCGCTGCAAGTTGCGATCACCGTCCCAGTCCAGTGCGACATCCAGGAACGGGAACTGACCCAGATAATCGAACCCGGCGAGGAACCGGGCGCCGGTGTATTTCAGGACGTCCCGCGTCGAAGGGTGTTTCCGCAAATCGACCGCCAGATCGTAGCGGTTCGGGTGCAGTTGGGCGGCGAGGGCGGCATAATCCTCCTCCGTTTGTTCTTTCACCCCCAGTTGCGACCGGGCGTGGAAGAAACTGAAGGGAATGAATGCGTCGATACCCGGCTCCAACGCGATGAAGTCGCGCGACGCGGGCCCTGCCAGCACCGTGATGTGGGCTTTCGGAAAAATCGACCGCAACCGGCGGATCGGCGGCAGAGCGGTGACGAAATCGCCGATATGATCCAGCTTGACCACCAGGATCCGCTCGATCTCGGCGACGGCGAACAGCGGCGAACCGGAGACCACCCATTGCACCGGCTCATCGTCCGGGCGGTAATCCTCGGTCTGCTTCGACAACCTGGGATTGAAGTACGGATCACCGGCCGCGAACGTAGTCTTCCATGTTCTGCTGAAATGCGTCAGGTCGAATACATCCCCCATACTCGCCCGGCTGGCCAGTTCGTAATGAATCAGCGATGCATAAGGTGTATATACCGTCAGCATTCCCGCTCGGTGGGCACGCAGGCAAAAATCCAGATCATTATTGACGATCTCGTGCGCCTCGTCGAACTGGCCGAGACGATCGAACACCTCCCGCCGCACCAGCATGCACGCGCCGGTCACCGCTATCGCGTTGCGCTGTGTCAATGCCAATCCGAAATAACATGGGTCGTCGGCCGCGGCGAAGCGGAACGCGTGCCGCCCAACCCCGTTGTTAGACAGAAACATACCGGCATGCTGGACTTTGCCGTCGCGATACAACAGTTGCGGCCCCACGATTGCAACCTCGGGCCGCTGGGCATGTTCCACCAGCGCATCCAGCCATTCGCCGTGAGTAATCTCGATATCGTCGTTCAGGAACAGCAGATACTCGCCGTCCGCCGCCGCCACGGCGCGGTTGTTGAATACCGACCAGTTGAACGCATCCGGGATATCGACGACCTTGTCGGCGTTCTGTCGCAGCCAGGCTTTCATCTCTGGCAGCGACGCGGGAATGTTATCGATACAGACGATTTCGTAGTTGGGATAGGCAGTCCGGGCCCGCAGCGTTTCCAGGCAGGTCTGGATGTAACCGTGCGCGGCGCAGGTCGGGATGACGATCGACACCTTTCCCGGCGACGCCAGGGTACGCTTCACCCGCCATGTGCCGGAAATCGGCGTGCCCAGCACTGCCCCCGCGATCCCCCGCCGGGTCAGCGCCGCCGTCAGCGCCGCTTGTTCCTGCAACGGATCGTCCAGTGCGGCGGCCGAACGCTGGCACAGCAGCTTCGGCACATGATGCACCCCAAGCGACCGCTCGCAGCAGCGCAACACCAGATCGTATTCGCCGAGCGCCCACAGATCAGCGGGAGTCGCGCCCGACGCGGCCAGCAAGGCGGAGCGCGCGGCCCAGGGGCGCCCGATGTAGTTCGTCGATAGCAGCAGATCGGGGGAGAAATCCGGCTTGAAGAACGGCTCTTTTTCCCCGCTGACCGGACTGATCCGAACCTCGTCGCCATAGATCAGGTCGCGATCGGGATACCGGCTGGCGGCAAGCGCGAACTCCAGCAGCGCATCCGCGCCCGGGAGATCGCCCGCCAGCAGCGGGATGTGCAAGACAGGTTCCCCGCCGTCCGCACCGGCCAGCGGCGCCTGCCAATCCGCGCCGGACGACGGAGTCATGACGCCGAACCGGTCAGTCAGCCGCGGCATCTGCTCCCCGACGATCGCCAACAGCGCGGCGGCGATATCGTCGTCCGGGGCCAACAGCGTCATCCGCCAACGGTCGTAAGGCTGCTGGCGCAGGCCATCGAGCGTACGGCAAAATGCAACCCTGTCGATCGGCCCATTCTGCCGCAGGATCAGATGGAACACCGGCCGGGCGCCCAGTTCATCCAGCCATGCCAGGATCATGTCAGCCTCGACCCGCGGCACCCGCCTGCGGATGCCTATGGAATCGGCGGTGTCGTCCGACTTGCGGACCGTTATCTGGAAAGAACGGTCCAGCACCGTACCGTTGGACGCCCGGATTGCCAGCCGGATCGTATGCTCGCCGTCGCGCAGGCTGCGCGGCTGGCAGTGAAACGCGAAACCGCTGCGCAGCGCGTCCGGCCAGTCGGGGAATGCCAATCCCACGTCCTGACGCGCCAGTCCGTAATGAGCGTCACCGAGCCGTTGGTCGTCGAGGAAGACTTCGAAAGTGGCGATCCCCGAACGGCTGAGCAGCCACCCTTCTACCGTCAGGCGGCCGGTAACGGGTTCGACCATCGTCCCGTTCGACAGCGCCGGTGAATCCAGCTCGAACCTGAATTCGTTCGCCTGTTCCGGGGTCGTTTCAAACCCCGGGTCAGGACGGCGTTCAGCCTGCTGTTCGGAACTGTCCGCGCGCGCGACGACGGTCAACCGCTTATCCGCCTCGCCGCCATGCGCGGCCCGGACGACGACCCGGACTTCGTGACTGCCCTCGAACGATTCATCGAGCCGGCGCTCGAATTTGAAGCCCGACAAATGGGCCATGGGGATGTCCGGGTATGTCTTTCCGACGTCCGCCCGTTCATGCCCGAACGCGGCCAGGCCAACATCGCGGTCGTCGATCAGCATGCGTATCTGGGCGATACCGTCCGCGCAGACCGCCCAGCCGTTTGCTGTCAGACGTCCGTCGCTGGAAAGCAACGCCTCGTCGCAATACATTTCGATCGGCGCATCGACCTTGGCCCGCCGAACCGAAGGGGGCTCCGCTGCCGCCGGCCCATCCGCCTGCAAGCCGTCCGCGCCGCTTATCGCCGCCGAAGCCGGGGCCGCAGCGCGTTGGCGCAGACGCTCGACCGGGATCGCGGCCTCCTGGATGAAGCCGTTGGCGAACATCGCCCTGGCCCGCACGGTTTCGGCATCCCGGCTGGCATCGTCCAGCTTGGTGGTCAGGCTGAAGCCGCCGGACCCGGCGTTCGGGTAGCCGGGAAAGGCCATTGCCACGTCGGCTCGATCGCCGCCGAACCCGGCTTTGGCGACTGGCTCGTCATCCGCCAGGATTTGCACCGCGAGGACAGGACTTAGCGCTACCGCCCAGCCATGCACCGACAGCATGCCATGGACATCGATCGTGGCCCTTTCGATATACATCACCGCATGGGGTCGCGCCGGGCCGGCTGTTAGTGCCGATCCGGTCGGGCCGGACACGACGGCCACCGAGTCCGCGGCCGGATCGATCGCGAGTTCGAACGTCCCGGTATGGTCGAAGCCGTCCCCGGTCTTCGCGGCGATGACGAACAGGCAATTTTCAGGGTCCACGCCGGCCGAACGGGGCAGGTTGAACTGGAATGTGCGACGGTACCCCTGCTGCCCATCGGGCAGGATCGATGCCGAGGCACGCTCCGGCGATCCGAACGACGCGAGTCCGGCGACCCGGCCGTCAACCCACAGACTAATCCGCACGATCGGGGCGGTGCTGACGGCCATGCCGCGGATGGCGATATCGAAGCGATCGGCGGCATAGC
>JAKBCJ010000434.1 GCA_021807975.1 Pseudomonadota bacterium
AGCGTCAAATACGAAACAACCAACGACCATTCGTCATCGGACACATCGGAGGGATAGGGCTTACGTGAATCGACCATCCATCTGCATTAAACGGTGTCTCAGAAAAAGTACATAACACCCTCTAGGCTAAAATAGGAATTTTGTCAATTATTTCCAACATCCGTCAATGTTCTTGCGAGCCCCCGACCTGAAGCGGCACACTGACACCATGTCGATTCCCGTTCTCGTTCGCCGTCTGCCGCACGCGGAAGGCTTGCCGCTTCCCGCCTATGCCACTGCCGGTGCCGCCGGCATGGACTTGCTGGCCGCCATTCAGGGCCCGGTTGCGATCGGGCCGGGCGAGCGGACCCTGATCCCCACCGGGCTGACCATCGCCTTGCCGCCCGGGTACGAATTGCAAATACGTCCCCGCTCCGGCCTCGCGCTGAAGCACGGCATCACCCTGCCCAACACGCCCGGTACGATCGACGAGGATTACCGGGGCGAGATCGGTGTCATCCTGCTGAATGCGGGTCAGGAGACCTTTGTCGTCGAACGCGGGACCCGGATCGCCCAGGCGGTGCTGGCCCCGGTCAGCCGGGCGGTGTGGCGTGAAGTGGACAGCCTGGATGTCACCGCCAGGAATGCCGGGGGGTTCGGCAGCACCGGGACGGCCTAACGGCCGAAGCCGGCCAGTCTTGTAATTTTGATGTATGTAACCGATTGGATTTGGCATCTGTTGCTGTAAGGTAAGGGTCGCGCGTCTGAGAGGACGTGATCCCGCCCGTCCGAAGGGACAGTGCCGCGCCCGGAGAAAGCCGAACGATGTCCATGCAAACCGCCGAGGTTGAACGCCCGGGCTCCATCGAGCCCGGGTCGCGTCCACGGACCTTCGATGGCACGTTTCTGGAGCCGGAGCCGTCGGGGGGGGTCGTGCGGGGGATCGCCAAGGCGGTTCTGATCGCGATACCGTTTTGGGGCCTGGTGGGGTTGGCGGTGTATGTGCTCCGGTAACGGATGCGGTCGATTGAAGGGGTGGGACACCGATTTAGGTTGACCCGTGCGACCCGGGGGTGTTCTGACGGGGAATGGGCCGGACTCTGTTTTTGGCGGTGGGACTGACGATGCTGGCGGCGGCGGCGTTCGCCCAACCGTCGGCCTTGCCGAAGACCGTCACCGATCATTTCTTCAAAACCTCGGACGGGGTTCGCCTGCATTACCTGGAATCGGGGCCGCCCGGCGCCCATACGCTGGTGTTCGTGCCGGGCTGGACCATGCCGGCCTGGATCTGGATGCCGCAAATCCAGGCGCTGAGGCGCCATTACCACGTCGTCGCGTTCGATCCGCGCGGGCAGGGCGACTCCGCCATTCCCGACACCGGCTATGAACCGGTTCGCCGCGGGCGTGACATTGCCGAACTGATCGCCAGCCTGAAAGTGGGCCGCGTGGTGGTGGTTGCCTGGTCGTTGGGGGTGCTCGACACCTTGGCCTCGGTCAAGGTTGCCGGCGACGACCATCTGGCCGGCCTGGTGCTGGTGGATAATTCGGTCGGCGAGGAGCCGGCGCCAACTTATACCCCGCCTGGTCCGGCGCCTGCCGGCCCGCCGCCAAGCCGGTTGGACCGCGTCAGGGCGTTCGTCCGGTCGATGTTTCACCGGCCGCGGCCACCGGGGTATCTGGACCGGCTGACCGCCTCCGCGCTGCGCACCCCCGAACAGGCCAGCCGGCGGCTGCTGGCCTATCCGGTGCCGCGGTCTTATTGGCGCGCGGCTGTCTATGCTACCAAGGTGCCGGTTCTCTATGCCGTGCGCCCGCGTTGGGTTGCGCAGGGGGAGAACCTTGTGCGAAACCGCCCGGACACCGAGTTGGAAGTCTTTCCCGATGCCGGCCACGCGCTGTTTGTCGATGAACCGGCGCGTTTCGACAGCATGACCGAACAGTTCCTGCGGCGCCGCGTCTGGCCATGAATTTGATACCGCTGTTTCTCGTATCCCTCGCCGCGGTGGGGTACGAGACCGCGTTGACGCGCTATTTCGCCGTCGCGAAGTGGTCGGAGTATGGCTACTGGGTGATTTCCATCGTGATGGTAGGGTTCGCGCTCAGCGGCGTGGTGCTGGCGCTGTGGCGCGATGCGTTCGTCCGGCGGATGGCATTTCTGATGGCGGCACTGCCGGCGGCGCTGGTGCTGACGGCGGCGGTGGGTTACCGGTTCACCACAACAAACCCGTTCAACCCGTTGCAATTGCAGAATCCCGTAACCTGGGAGCCGCAAATCTGGAACATCGCCGGATACTATGCGGCGCTGCTGCCGTTCTTCTTCCTGGCGGGGTTGTTCATCAGCCTGAGTTTCGTACGCTACGCCGGCCGGATCGGCCGGGTCTATGCGTTCGACCTGGCTGGCGCCGGGGCAGGTGCCGCCAGTGTGCTGGGTGCGATGTACCTGGTGCATGCGTTCGCCCTGGTTCCGCTGCTGCTGGTGCCGCTGGCGCTGGCCGCGGTGTTCATGCGCGGGCCTTATCGTCTGCCCGCGGTTGCCGCCGCGGTCTTCGCCTTGCTGGCGGCGGAGGCGGTGCTGCTGCTCGACGATCAAGCGGCCTATAACGATTTCAAGGCGATATATGCGCCACTTCACACGCCGGATGCGAAAATCGTCGCCTCGGTGAATTCGCCGCGCGGCGACTACGCACTGCTGGACGACTTCACCGAACGGGTCGATACCGACATTTCCAACAATGCCGGTATGCTGGGGGTCCAAGGCCCGCCGCGCAGTTTCGGGCTTTACAAGGACGGCAACCGGATCGCCGCGCTGCCGTCAAGAAGCCCGATTGTTTCCGCCTACGCGCCCGCCGCGCTCGACGCGCTGCCCTACAGGCTGATCCCGCATGCCCGGGTTCTGTTGGCCGGTGCCTCGGGTGGCTTCCGTCCGGCGGAACTGCTGTCGCTGGGTGCGTCGCATGTGCGGGTTCTGGAACCGGAGCCGGAACTTTTCCGGATCCTGCGCGACGGGTTGGGGCCGGTGCGGAAGCTGCCGCCGTCAGCCGGTTTGGATTTGCGGGCCAGCCAGCCGCTGGCGGGCGCCATGGACGGTGCGTACGACATCGTCGATCTGTCCGCCGACTTCCTGGACGCGGCGGAGACCAGTGCGACGTCGTTCACCCGGGAGGCCATCGCCGCCTACCTCCATGCGCTCGCGCCCGGGGGCATGGTGTCGATCCCGGTCTCCATCCGCGATTTTCCGGTTTACGCCCTGCGGATGCTGGCCACGGTGCGCGCCGCGCTGCTGACGGCGGGCTTGGCCGATCCGGCAGCGCACGTCATCGTCTATCGATCTGCCTGGAGCGTGCGTATCCTGGTGTCCCGCGCAGTCTGGACCGAGGCCGCCATCGCCGCGGCGCGTAATTTCTGCGACGAACGCTCGTTCGATCTGTCCTGGTACCCCGGCATGGATGTCGCGAAGGTTCGGGCCGATCTGTACAATGACCTGCCGGCGATTTCCTTCGACAAGGGAGAGGTTGAATCCGGCGGCCCGGACGACGCGATTGCAGACGAAGCCGCGGCCGTCCTGTCGGGCGGAACGACCCCGTCGCGCGACCAGTTCAATCTGTCGCCGGTCACGCTGGACAAGCCGTTCTTCTATGCCGTGCTGCGGCTGGACCGGATCGGCACCGTCCTCAAGCGGCTGGAAATCCTGCCGCAGGCCGAGGTCGGGGCGCTGGTCAATCTGGCGGTGCTGGCGCAGGCGGCGGTGATCGCGGTGTTGGTGCTGCTGGTGCCGCTGGCCGCACCGGGGCGGATACGCGCGCCCGGTGCGGGCGTCTGGCGCTCTGTTCTGTATTTCCCGGCCCTGGCCTTGGGCTTTCTGTTCCTTGAAATATATCTGATCGAGAAAGCCAGTTTCTGGCTGGGCGACCGGACCAGCGGGTTCGCGGTGGTGTTGACCGGGATGCTGGTGTTCTCCGGCCTCGGCAGCCTGCTGTCGGAGCGTGTGGCCGAACAGCCAAATCAAGCCATGGCGCTGGTTTGCGGGGTTGCGGCGATCTGGTGTCTGGCCGCGTTTTTGCTGCAGGAACCGCTGATTTTGGCGACTTTGGACTGGCCGCTGGCGCTT
>JAKBCJ010000435.1 GCA_021807975.1 Pseudomonadota bacterium
GTGAACACAATCGTACGGGACCGCGAAACGGCCGAGGCTCTGAAGCCCTGGTACAACCAGTTCTGCAAGCGGCCGTGCTTCCACGACGATTATCTGCCGACCTTCAATCGCCCGAACGTGCATCTGGTGGACACCAAGGGCGAAGGCGTCCAGCGCATCACCGCGAACGGTGTCGTTGTCGCGGGAAAGGAATATCCCCTCGACTGCCTGATTTACGCGACAGGCTTCGAGGTCGGTGCCGACTACACGCACACCATCGGTTTCCAGGTGTACGGCCGCGGCGGACGTAGCCTCGGCGACAAATGGAAACAAGGCGCCGAGACGATGCACGGCATGTTCACCCGCGGCTTTCCGAATTGCTTCGTGCTATCGACGATGCAGTCCGGCCAGAGCGCGAACTTTCAGCATATGCTCGATGAGAAAGCCCGCCATATCGCGCTCGTTGTCCGCGAAGCAACGGCGCAAGGCGTAAAGACGCTGGAACCGAGCGAGGAAGCCGAAAGGGAGTGGGTGGACACGGTCGTCAGGCTGGCAATCGGACGCCGGGCTTTTCTTTCGGAATGTACCCCAGGCTACTACAATAACGAGGGCGGCGAACTGGACGTACGGATCGCCAAGAACAATCAGTATTGGCGCGGGCCGGTCCAATTCGTGAAGATACTCGACCGCTGGCGTAAGGACGGGTCGATGCCGGGTCTTGAGCGGACCTGGTGATTGTCACGGAAGATAATTTATCGTGAAACGGCGCCGGCCGGGCTTCGGGGCGCGGCGTTGCATCGCCATTGCGCCGGAGTCCAAAATCGACCCGCCTTGACATTGCTGTAGTGCCAGGCCCCGAAGCCGAAGCGACGGATCGGGCCCTGCGAACATCATATCAGGATAGAACTGAACGGCCCCGCCGCCCACCGTTGTTGCCGTTTGCTCGCGCTGCCGGAACGCGATCCGGGTATCGCGGGTGGTGCCGCGATACCCGGGCCGGACGGATCAGGGTATGGCCGTGACGTGCTTGCGGCTGGCCATCAGCGGCTGGATTCGGGTGCCGAAATTCTCCATGCCGGCGATGAAATCGTCGAAGGTCAGCATGACACCGGCCAGACCGTCCAGCGTATCCAGTTCGTCCATCATGCGCGCGACGGAGGCATAAGAGCCAACGAGGGTGCCCATGTTGAAATTCACCGCGGAGACTGGATTGGAGATACTCTGGGCGGTGCCGCCGGCGCTCGCCCGGTCGTCCGCCGCCGCCTGGTCACCGAGCCAACTGAGGGCATCGAGGTCCTTGCCGGCCTTGTAGGATTCCCACTTTGCCTGTGCGGCCTCGTCGGTTTCGTCGGCAATGACCATGAACAGCGCGTAAGCACCCACCTTGCGGCCTGTCTTGGCGACGGCGCTCAGCAGACGATTGATCGTGCCGGCGCATTTGGTCGGGGTGTTGACGCCTTCTCCCAGGCAAAAGCTGAAATCGGCGAGTTCGGCGGCAAACTTCATCCCGACATCGCTTTGTCCGGCGGACACGATGGTCGGCGTGACCGATGGGCGGGGGCTGAGTTTGCAGTCGGTCATCTGGAAGTAGTCGCCCTTGAAGTCGGACGTCCCCTTATCCCAAAGTTCCCGCATCACTGTGACGTATTCGGTGCTGTACTGATACCGCCGCTCATAGTGTTCGTTGCCTGGCCACAGGCCCATCTGAGCGTATTCGGCTTCCGCCCAGCCCGAAACGATGTTGATTCCGAAACGTCCGGGGGCGACGCTGTCGATGGTGGACGCCATGCGCGCAACGATGGCGGGCGGCAGGGTCAGCACGGCGGTGGACGCGTACAGTTTGATGCGCTGTGTCACCGCGGCGATGGCCGCCATCAGGGTGAAGCTTTCCAGGCAATGATCCCAGAATTCGCTTTGCCCGCCGAAGCCGCGCAGTTTGACCATGGAGAGGGCGAATTCGAAGCCGTATTTCTCGGCCAGAAGTGTAACATCCCGGTTCAGCGCGAAGCTGGTGTTGTATTGCGGAGAGGTTTTCGAGATCAGCCAGCCGTTGTTGGCGATAGGGATGAAAACGCCCAGATCCATCGGTATATTCCTTGTGAAATCGAGATGATGTCTGTTATCCGGCCTGTTTCGCACCGCGCACGCGCCACGGAACACCAGCTTATCATCGGCGAAACCAAACGCCCGGGAAAGGCTTATTTACCGCACTGCCCACAATATGAGAGGGTCTGTTCATGCCGTGGACGGCACCGTTGCGGACAGTTGACCGATTTCCGCACGAACAGACCGGGTGGCCCGGTGTTCCGGGTCGTCTTTCGGCCCGATGTCGCGGGAAGCGATATCCCCTTGCTTCATTTGCGTTCGATTCCGGCTGTATCGCGAAACACCGCGCTGTTCCGTTGACCGCGCCCGGTGTCACGCCCAAGCTGTTGAAATCGGTAAGGGGGACCAGCCATGTTGACCCGGGAAGACAACGACCTGCTGACCCGCACCGGCCCGGATACCGCGATGGGCGCCCTGTTCCGCCGGTTCTGGCAGCCGGTGGCACTCAGCCGGGAGCTTCCTCTGCCCGACGGGCCGCCCATTCGGCTGAAAATCCTCGGCGAGGAGCTGCGGGCGTTCCGAGCGACCGATGGATCGGTGGGGCTGGTTTCGCCGCGGTGCCCGCATCGGGGTGCCGACCTGTTTTATGGCCGGAACGAGCATGGAGGCCTGCGCTGCGTCTATCACGGCTGGAAGTTCGGCATCGATGGAGCGTGCCACGAAATTCCCACCATGGACCCCGGGCCTGCTCGGGAAAGGGCCGAACAGCATGTTCGGCTGAACGCCTATCCGACGCGGGAAAACAACGGATTCATCTGGGCCTTCCTGGGTCCCCTGGAGACTGCCCCGGTATTCCCGGAGTTGGAGTTCGCCACCCTGCCGGTGTCCCATACCTATGTTTCCAAGAAGCTGCAGCAGTGCAACTGGGCGCAGGCGTGCGAGGGCGGGCTGGACACCGCGCATTTCTCGTTCCTCCACATGGCGCTGGACGACAGTCGGGATGCCACGGCCAAACTGCTGACGAAGGTATCCTCGAACACCGATACGGTTCGTTGGATGCGTAACGACGGCGCCCCGCGCTTCACCATCCTGGACCACCCGGCCGGCTTGGTGCTGGGTGCCGCCCGGCGCGGCGACCCGGGCGAAACGTATTGGCGGATCAGTCAGTTCCTGATGCCCAATCACGGTCTGGCCCCGAACGCGTTCCCCGGCGAGAACTACCATGGCCAGTGCTGGGTGCCGATCGACGATGTGTCCTGCTGGATCTACAATTACACCTGGAACCCGGACCGCCCGCTGTCGGATCAGGAACGGGAGCGCTTCGCCGGGGGATCGGGCATCCATGCCGAAACCGATGCCGATCACATCCCGATTCGCCGCCGGGAAAACGATTACCTGCTGGATCGTACCAAGCAGAAGCACGAGTCCTACACCGGCATCGACGGCGTGTCGGAGCAGGATGCCTGCATTCAGGACAGCCAGGGCCCGATCGCGGATCGGACCGCGGAATATCTCGGTCCTACCGATATGGGCATTATCCGTTTTCGCAGGCTGATCCTGGACTCGGCCAGGGCGCTGGCCGACGGAGATCCGCCGGCCGCGCTTCGGCATCCGGCAGCCTACAAGGTCCGCGGCGGCGGCGCGGTTGCCCCCGCGGGCCAGCCGCTGGCGGACGTGCTGAAGGCCCGTTTCGGGGCGTGACGTATACACGGCCAGCGGTTGGTGCCGGACGCCGGACATCGAAACACCGAGAGCCTTGCCGTCCGGCCAGTGTCCCGGGTGCCACGCCGATGTTCGTTCATTGCATAAAAGTCGCGCGGCGTTCTTGACACCTGTTTCCCCCGTCGGTAGCTAGCGCCGGCTTTCCGGCATGTAATGTTGCCAGGAGCGAGCATGAGTCAGGATACCGGCGGCCCCGGCCCTTCCTTCGAGGAGAGGTTGAAGGTCGCCAGAAGCAAGCAGGGTCTCGACGCCCCGCCGAAACGTCTCCTGAGCGATCAGGGCGCGATCGGTGGTTCAGCGTGGGGAATCGGCGCGCGGGTCGGGGTAGAACTTGTTGCA
>JAKBCJ010000436.1 GCA_021807975.1 Pseudomonadota bacterium
CGATCTCAACCTTTTGTTAAGGTTTGGCCGTCACGATGCCGACCATGGAATGGACCCTTGAAATTGTCTTGACGGTGCTGCTGGCGGCGACGCTGGTCCAGGCGATCCGCCTGGAACGCGCGCTGGGCGTGCTGAAGCGCGACCGGGCGTCGCTGGAAGCACTGGTGGCGGGGTTCAATGTCAGCACGAACCAGGCGGAGAGCGGCATCCAGAAGCTACGTGCGGCCGCTGACGGGACCGGGCGCCATATCGAGGAGCAACTGACGAAATCCGGGTCGATGAAGGACGACCTGATTTACTTGACGGAACGCGGCGACCGCCTGGCGGATCGCCTGGAACGGCTGGTTCGCGCCGCCCGTCCGCTTACCGAGGATCGGGGGGGCAACCGGGCGGAAGCCGTCGCCAGCCCACAACCCGGCACGCAGGCCGAACGCGAACTGCTGCAAGCACTGCGGATGGCGCGATGAACGTCAACATTCCCGCCCCCCGCCTGCTGCCCGCGACCATCGCGGCAATGGCGGCGTTGCTAGTTCTGAAAGCCGGAATTCTGCTGCTGGCGGTAGTGACACACAACGCACCGGCGGACAGTGCGATCGTGGCCGCGGCCAACGCCGCGAGCACCGACGGGACCGCCGAACACGCCCCTGTACCGGCCGCTTCGCACACCAAGCCGTCCGCTCCGCCGCCGCCAGCGCCCCCCGCGGCACCCGAAGGTCCGCCGCCGGTCAGCGAAAGTGAACGGGCACTGCTGCAGGACCTTCGGCAGCGGCGCAAGGAACTGGACGCCCGGGCGGAAGCCGTCAAAGCGCGCGAGTCCGTTCTGGCAGCCACCGAACAGAAGCTGGCCGCCCGCGTGCGGGAACTACAGACGTTGCAAAAGAAGCTGGAAGTACTGGATGCGGCACAGAAACAAAAAGAAGACAGCGGCTGGCAGGGACTGGTGAAGCTATATGAGGCGATGCGACCAAAAGATGCCGCGACAATCTTCAACGACCTGCAAATGCCCGTCCTGATTCAAGTCATGGACCGGATGAAGGACGCAAAAGCCGCCGCGGTCATGGCCGCGATGAATCCGGACAAAGCACGGGACCTGACGGCCGAGCTGGCCCGGATGCGAACCGGACAGAACAGCCCGGCGGGCGGATAGTTTCACTGTACGAAGGAGTGTGCGAAATGGCGATCGACAAGTCCATGAATGTTTTGATCGTGGACGATTACAAGACCATGTTGCGGATCATCCGCAATCTGCTGAAGCAGATTGAATTCAACAATGTGGAGGAAGCCTCCGACGGTGCCGAGGCGCTGGCCAAGCTGCGCGGCGGCAATTTCGGCCTGGTGATCAGCGACTGGAACATGGCGCCGATGACCGGTTTGCAGTTGCTGCACGAAGTCCGGGCCGACAACCGGCTGAAAGCCATGCCCTTCATCATGATCACGGCGGAAAGCAAGACCGAGAACGTGATCGCCGCCAAGGCCGCCGGCGTGTCGAACTATATCGTGAAACCATTCAATGCCGAAACATTAAAGGACAAGATCGAAAAGGTTCTGTCTCATGCTTAATTTTTCCGAAAAGCGGCCCCCTGGCGGAATCGATGCGCTGAAAGTGAAACTGTCGGCGATCCGGGCCAGCCAGCCCGAGATCGAACCGGCCATGGTAACGGAGGTTGTACGCGCCGTGCTGACCACGATAAGCCACGAACTGACGGCAAATGAAGCGACACTGCTGCGGGAAGTCGAGGAACTGGGGCGCACCATCGCCGTCGCCAAATCCGAAATCGCGGCCTTGCGGGTGGACGACATCACCGATCGCGATATCCCGTTCGCCACCGACGAACTGGATGCCATCGTCGATCACACCGCCCGGGCGACCAACGCGATCCTGGAAAGCTGCGAGACCCTGGACGAAGTTTCCACGACGATCAGCGGTGAGCCGGCGGCAAAACTGCAAGCCGCGGTCACCAGCATCTATGAGGCATGCAGCTTTCAGGACATCACCGGCCAACGCATCACCAAAGTGGTGACGACGCTGAAAGCGATCGAGGCCAAGGTCGCGCACATCGTGGGCACCTTCGGTCCGTCCACTGAACTGGTGCGCCAGTCGGCGATCAAGGCCGCCAGCGACGACGACCTGCTGAACGGCCCGCAGTTACCGGCGCTGGCCATGGACCAGTCCGATATCGACAAACTTCTGGCCAGCTTTGAGTAAGCCCCGCCCGCGGCGGAAGCGTTGGGCGGGGGCGGCGCTGCTGCTGCTCGCGCCGCCAACGCTGGCGGCACCGGCTGACTCCGTCGCCATGCGATCCGGCAATCACCCGGATTTCGGCCGCGTCGTGATCGACACCGGCGGCAATACATCGTTCGTGCTGGACCGCAACGGCGACCATGCGGTGCTGCATCTGGCACACGCCATTGTACTGGGCCGCGCGCCCGCGCCGCCGCGCAATGTAACGGCGCTGGCCGTCTCCGGCGATACGCTGGACTTCGTGCTTCGCCCGGGCGCCACGCTGCGTGCCAAGCGGATGGACGGCCGCGTGGTGGTCGATGTGTTCGACCCCGTCACCACTCCCGCCGCCGCCAGGCCGGCCCCGGCTGGACCGCCCAAGCCGCCCCTCAGCATGGCCCGATCGCCGGAAACCGGTGGTCGAACACCGCGGCCCTCCGCCGAACGTCCCGTGGTGGACGCCCAACCGCTGACCCCGCCCGCCGAAACCCCGCTGCCGGACCCTGGCGGACCGGTCCTGGAAACCGAACACCAGCCCCCGCCCGGCCGTGACACGCTGCCAGAGAACGATGGACGGTTGGATTTACGCGTCCGCCGGATCGAACTGCCCAAGGAACTGCACGGAACCGCCATTCTGGTTCCGTTCGACGCCGGCACGGGCGCCGCCGCCTTCGAAACCGCCGGGGCCACGACCGTGGTGTTCGATGAACGCCGGCCCATGGACATGGCGGCGCTGGCCGACGACCCGGGGTTCAGGTCCGCATCGGTGCGGCTGCTGCCGAACGGCACGGTATTCACGATGCCCCACAAGCCCGGCCGATCCGTCGTGCTGACGCCGCTGCGCAGCGGCTGGCGCATTGCCGATGTGACCGCGACGGCCAAGCTGGAACCGATAGCCGCGTCCGCCGACGATGGACGCTTGAATTTCGCCGCCGACCAACCCGGCGGCGTCGTGTCGATGGCAGACCCGGAAACCGGCGCCACACTGCTGGTGGGAACCCAGAACCGCCCCGGGCAGGGTGTCGTCTCCGGCCTGACATCGTCCGAATTCATCTTGCGCACTACGTCGCAGGGCGTGGTTGTCGAACCGCTGTCCGACGCCATCGCCCTGCGCCGCACCGCCGCCGGCTTTACCCTGTCTGGCGGACCCGCCGGCCTCGCACTGTCCCCGTCCAGCGCGCTGACCGCCGCGCTGGAGCAGGCCGCCCATCTGACCACGCGGCTGCAACTGCCCACCATGCCGCGCGATGCCTTGCTGCGGTTGTCGATCCGCCAATTGGACGATGCGGCAGCCGCCCCCCCGCTTGCGCGTGGGCCGATGCACCGCGCCGCCGCCGAATCGTTTCTGTCGCTGGGCATGGCCGCCGAGGCGCAGAGTCTGCTAAAAATGGCCGCCGAACAGGACCCCAACCAAGCCGCTTCGCCAGACACCGAAGCCCTGACAGCGATCGCAGCATTACTGGCGGGACGCCCGGAGGAAGCTGCCGGCTTGGCCGATCCGCGGCTGGATGGAACCGATGAAATCGCCCTTTGGCGGGCCATCCGAACAGCGTTGCTCGACCAGGGCTCCCCGGCCGCCGCGGCTGGAATCGCCGCCGCCGCCCCGTTGGTTTTCCAATACCCCCAGCCGGTTCGCGACCGCATCCTGCCGCTGATGGCCGAGACGATGATCCAGGGTGGCGCCCTTGCCCCGGCGGCCCAACTGCTGGCGCAAACCAAGGACGACCCGCATCTGGCCTATGCCCGTGCCCTGATGAGCCAGGCGGAAGGCCATACCGCGCAGGCACTGACCATGCTGGACGCGCTGGCCGCCGGGCGCGACCAGTTCGACCGCGCCCGCGCCGCCGTGCGTGCGGTGGA
>JAKBCJ010000437.1 GCA_021807975.1 Pseudomonadota bacterium
CGGCTCGTTCCCGGTGGCGTCGGTGCAGCCGCCGGATCCCGGGATCGAGGTTACCGACACGACAACCGGTCAGCCGGCCGGCCCGCTGGTCCAGCCCTATACCGGGCCTGTCCCGGGTCTGCAAAATCAATACATTGCCGCGACGAACGATGGGTTGAACATTACCACCGCGACTCCGGACTGGTTCATCGCATCCGGCAGTGGCAACGATGCCATCGACGTTTCCAAGGGCGGCGGCAACAACGTGGTAGATGGCGGCGGGGGATCGAACTTCCTGACCGGCGGGCCGGGCGATGATACGTTCTTCGTGGATGACCGCTCCGCGGCCGGCGCGATCTGGTCAACCATCGCCGGGTTCCATTCCGGGGACGCGGTGACAGTTTGGGGGGTAACGCCCCGGAGTTTCGCGTTGACGTGGCTGGACGGGCAGGGGGCGGCGGGCAACACCGGGCTGACGTTGTCGGTGACGGCGGCGAACAAGCCGGCGGCGGACTTTACGCTGGCCGGCTACACCTCGGCCGATCTTAGCAGCGGCAGGTTAAGCGTGAGTTTCGGCACCACGCCGGATCAACCGGGGCTTCCCGGCAGCGCTTACATGCAGGTTCGCGCGAACTGAGGCGGCAGGGCGGCCCGGTCGGCGGGCAGCCATTGACACAGGCGCCACCCGGCTGAATCGTTGGAGGCTTAACAAACGGCAATCGCCAAGGGAACGCCTATGAGCGCTGCACTGGACCTGAACAGAGGCGCGGTCACGATTGATCTGCCGCCTGACCCCGTCGAGCAGGCCCGCGCCATCGCGCCCCTGCTGGCCGCCGAATCCGCGAAAACGGAGGCGCTTGGGCAACTGACCCCGGCGGTCGTGGAGGCGCTGCATGCCCGGGGCCTTTACCGCACCCTGCTGCCCCGCCAGTTGAATGGCTACGGCGCCGGTCTGGAAACATTCGTGAAGGTGATTGAAATCCTTGCCGCCGCCGATGCCTCCACGGCCTGGTGCGTCGGTCAGGCCAGCGGCTGTTCGATGGCCGCGGCCTATGTCGATGCGTCCGTCGCGCAGGACATCTGGGGCAGCGATCCGCGCGGTGTTCTGGCCTGGGGCTTTCAGTTGGAGGGGCGGGCCAAGGTCGTGCCCGGCGGTTACCGCGTCACCGGCAAATGGGGCTTTGGCAGCGGCGGGCACCATGCGTCGTGGATGGGCGCGCATTGCCATGTGGAGTTGCCGGATGGGTCATTGCTCAAAGGCGAAGACGGCGCGTTGATCGAACGCACCATGCTGCTGCCGCGGGACCAGTTGAACTGGGTCAGCAGTTGGGATGTGGTCGGGCTGCGCGGCACTGGCAGCGATACCTATACACTGACCGATGTGTTCGTTCCCGAGGCATACACGGTGCGGCGCGACATCGATGCGGAGCGGCGGATCGACGACCCGTTCTTTCGTTTCACCACCACCAGCGCCTATTCCTGCGGGTTTGCCGCGGTGTCGATGGGCATTGCGCGCGGCATGCTGGACGGGCTGAAGGAACTGGCGCAGACCAAGAAGCCGTCGCACTCCGCGCGCATGTTGCGCGACAGCCCCGTGGTGCACCATTTGGTCGCGGAGAATGAAGCCAAGCTGCGCTCGGCCCGCGCGTTCGTTCTGGAAACAATCCGCGACGCGCGGGACGGCATCCAGCGCACCGGGGCGCTGGCCACGGAGGACCGGGTGCTGATGCGGCTGGCAACCACGACGGCGATCCGCCGAGCGAAGGAAGTTGCTGAATTCGCGTATCATGAGGCGGGTTCGACGGCGATTTTCATCAGCAATCCGTTCGAGCGTAAGATGCGGGATATCCACGCCTCGGCCCAGCAGGTTCAGGGGCGAACCGCCCATATCGAGGTCTGCGGTCAGTATTTCCTCGGCCTGGATCCGACGGGGCGGTTTATCTGACATCGCCGTCCGGTCCCGGTGGCGTAACGGGTCTTGGCGGCGGCATCCGGTTAATGGATGATGGTGCCGCCATAACCTTGGTCTGGGGCTTTGGCGTTGGAAGTAAAACAATCGCACAGGGGGCCGTTCATGCGCCGCACTATCCTGCCCATCGTCATCGCTGCCTTTGCCTCGACCGCCGCGCATGCTCAAGCGCTCCGCCAGCCGGGGACGCCGGCGAACCTGCCGAAATTGCACATCTCCAGTTCCACCTTCGCGCCCGGCGCGCCGCAGCCTGTCAGCGTCGCGTTCGCGGGGTGCGGCGGCGGCAATGTCTCGCCGGAGTTGCGTTGGACCGGAGCGCCGGCCAGCACGAAAAGCTTCGTGATTACCGAATTCGATCCCGATGCCCCGACCGGCGTCGGGTTTTGGCATTGGACGGTCGCCAACATTCCGGCCTCGGTCACCAGCCTTGCGGCGGGGGCGGCACTGCCGGCCGGGGCGGTCGCCGGCCTGACGGATTATGGCCTGGCCGGGTACCAGGGGCCGTGCCCGCCGACGGGCGACAAGCCGCATCGTTACAAAATCACCATCAGTGCGCTGGATATTCCCGCCGTGACGGGTTTCACCGCTGGTTCGACGGGCGCTTTCCTGTCGTTTTCGACGCGCGGCCATATCGTTGCGCAGGGAAGCTACAGCGGGACCTACGCCCGATAAGTCCGGCGTTCCCAACTGACGCGGCGGGGCATGGACACCGCGGGTTTGGTGGTTTTTCACGGAGTTGGGGTCACCGGGGGGTGTAAGATACCCCCCGGATTGCCGGTGGCATTCGCGGCCGGCCGATAGCCGGTCAGCGAGAAATCGATCCACATCCAGCCCGAGTTCATGGTAGGGTCAGGGTATGAACACGCTGTTTGCCTTCCCTGATTGGGTTCCCTCGTGGGTGCCTGTCGTCCTGCTTGTGCCAGCCCTGCTGTTTGCGCTGGCGTTCCTGTTCATGCCGTTCAGCGTCTTGGGCGTTAAATCCCGGCTGGAAGTGCTGGAAGCCAGATTGGACGACATCCAGCAGGAAATCAGGCATTTGGCGCTGCGGCTGCCGGCGGGGCCGCGGGAAGTGGATTTCGAAGACGTCTATGCGCCGGCATCGCAGCCGAGGCGACGTGAGGCACGCAGTCAGGAACGCCCCCCGATCCCACCGGTGGTGCGGGATGCCTATGATGACGACGGACCGGTCGAACGCGCGCCTCCGCCGCCGAATACACGCGGGGCCCGGTGGCAAGAGCCGAAGATCGTCCGGCCGGAGCGATCAGAACCCCGGTTCGGGCCAAACCGCTAGCGATCTGCCGGATGCGGGTTTCGCTTCGGTTCGAACCGTCGCTGTTCCCGCTGCGACCGAGAAAATTACGTGGCTGAGGGGGGCGCGTTTCCGCCCGGATTCGCGGCGGACGTGCCCATTCGGGAGGGGGGGCTATGCACCTTTTGACAGTCGCGGATGATATGCCTATGTTTCTCGTTAAACAGGGGGATCAATCCTATGAGCGGTTCGAGCTTCACCCGGTAGATGACGATCACCGAATGGGAAGCGCTCTTCCCTGGCGATGATGCCTGCAAGGCTTATTTGACCCGTCGCCGCCGGCCGGATGGCGTAGTGAAATGCTCCCGTTGCGGTAACGACAAGGTTTGGGAGCTTAAGGGTCGCCCGTTCCACTGGCAGTGCAATGCCTACGGCCCGCGCGACTATCGCTTCTCGGTTTTGGTCGGCTCCGTGTTTGAGAACACGAATATCAGACTGCGCCAGTGGTTCAAGGTCATCTACCTGATGCTGATCAGCAAGAAGGGCATCAGCAGCCTGCAAATCCAGCGCATCATTGGGTTTGGCTCTTACCGGACGGCCCTCTATGTGACCCATCGCATCCGCGCCGCGTTCACTGGCCCAGAGTTCCGGAAACTCATCGGTATTGTTGAGGTCGGTGAAACCTATGTCGGCGGCAAGAACAAGAACCGGCACGCCGATAAAAAGACGGATGGCCGGGGTGGCGCTGGCAAGGTTATCGTCATGTGCGCCGTTGAACGTGGCGGGAACGTCGTCGGCCCCGTCGTAGCCCGCACTGACATCCAGCAGGCCGAAGCGTTCATTAACGAGGTGGTGTCTGAGAAGGTTGAATCAACCTTCTCA
>JAKBCJ010000438.1 GCA_021807975.1 Pseudomonadota bacterium
GCGCGGCGGTTGCTGACGAAGCCAAGTCGAACCTCTACTTCCGGATCATGCCGGGAAACGCCGCGAAGCAGCGGCTGGAACAGCGCACGGGACCGCCCGGCAGGACCGTCCCGTGTTGGGTTCGGTTAGCGCAGCAGCGCGGCGTAGGCCTGCGGGTCCCAGCATGTGCCGGCCTTGACGTCGGCCTTTGTCATCACCCGCGTGGGCGAGTAAAGCTGGAATTTGATCGATCCGGCGGGCTGCTTGCTTTGCAGCAGCGCACTGATCGCGGTGAACGCATCGCGGCCCATGCCCGGCGCATCATAGTCGATGACAGCCGAGAACGTACCGTCGGCGAGACGGTCACACATGCTCTGCGCGCCGCCGCCGGAGGTCAGGAAATACACCTGCCCCTGCTTGCCGGCCTGCTTGATCGCGGCACCGGTCCCGACGCCCTGGCCATCCCACATATCGGCGATACCGCAGAGATCGGGATTTTGCTGCAGCACGGTTTCCGTCACCGCGCGCGCCTTGCTGGCATCCCAGTCGGCTGCCTGGCTGGACACGACCTTGATCTCGGGGTGTGCCTTCAGGCCCTCCATCAGGCCCTTTACCTGATAATAGCTGACCCCGCCGGTCAGCACGCCCTGCACGATGGCGATCTTATGCGACGTCTTGGTGTCCTTGCCGCAGGCTTTGGCCATCATCTCGGCCTCCTGCTCGCCCATCGAGATAAAATCGGGGCCGACGAAAGCGTCGGTCTGGACCGCGCCCTGCATGTTCATCTGAATCACCCGGATACCCGCGCGGTTGGCCTGCTTCAGCAGGCGGGCCAGCGATTGCAGATCCGGATTCTGGGTGACGATCACGTCCGGGTGTTCGGCGATCAGCGAGGTCATCGCCTGCGCCATGGCGTCGGTGCTCCAGTTCGGATCGCGCGCCTTGAACGTCATGCCGTAACGGTCGGCCTGGGTCTTGATCACGCCGCCCCAGGCCTGCGCCAGATCGAACCCGATGGAGATCGGCAGATACGCGATCGACTTGCCCTTCAGCGCGGCCAGCGCCGGATCGCGATACGGATCGTTCATGTTGTCCTGGGCGCGCGCCGCGACGCCCCCGACGGTCAGGGCGGCAACCGCGATCGCGGCGAACCGTAGTAAAGCTGATTTCATTGTTTCCACTCCCTTATGATTTTAACATGTCCGGACGATGTGCCTGACGGTTCGTCTGGCGGCGTGTCAGATGTCCCCCTGCTGGCCGGTCTGTTCGTCGCGCGGATTGACGATGCTATCCGACACGATGGCAAACAGCAGGATCAGACTCTTGATGACGTTCTGGACGGTGTACTGCACATCCATGATCGTCATTCCGTTCATCAGCACGCCGATCAGCAGTGTGCCGACGATCACGTTGCGAACCCCGCCGCGGCCGCCGCTAAGGCCGACGCCGCCCAGCACCACGACCAGAATCACGTCGTAGATCATGTTGGAATTCACGATCCTTGTGTTCATCGCGCCCACCGAGGTCGCGGTGATCAGGCCCGCCAGGAAGGTGGCGCCGCCCGAGAGCACATACTGGAACACCAGCATCGGCCGCACCCCGATGCCGCCGATCCGCGCGGCATTGAAGTTGTCCCCCATCGCGAAAATGAACCGCCCGGGTTTGCTGTATTTCAGAAACAGATACGCGGCAAAGGCCGTGCCGGCGGCAACGATGATCGGCATCGGAATACCCGCGACCACACCCTGTCCAAGTTCGGCGACCGCCCCCATATCGTGTGGCAGATACACCACATCCGTTCCGGTTATCAAATGGGCCCGGCCGAACCCGTAGATGAACGTCGCCATCGCCAGCGTGGCGAACAGTGAGGGGATTTCCGCATAGGCGATCAGGATGCCGCCGATCAGGCTCATGCCCAGCGCGAACGCCAGCCCGATGGACAGCGCGAGCCAGACCGGCATGCCGGCGGCAATCAGTTGCAGCGCCCAGCCGACCGAGATCGCCATGTTCGCCACGATCGCCAGATCGATCCCGCGGCCCAGCACCACGACCAGCATCGCCATGCCCAGCATGCCCAGCACGGCAACGCTGCGAATCAGCGCCAGCAGATTGGCCGGGGCCAGGAAGTTACGCAGCTCGACCGCGAACACTGAAAACAACGCGATCGTGATAAGGAAAACGATCCGTTCCTGCGTGAACGACCGTTTCGACAGGCTTACCGCCATGATGCGAACCCCCGGTCGTACGGGATCGGCGCGCGGATACTGCTGGCGCACACCGGGTTCATGCCGAAACGGGGCAGGGAGAGCAGCACTGCGGGCGGCACCATAAGATCACCCGCGCCACGGACGGCAAAGTGTCCGTACGGCCTGTTTCTGTTTCACGTTCGCAATCCCCAACAACTTTTTTATCGCTTACGGCCGGACTTCCTTTCGCATAGAACGAAACTATCCAGCGCGCCAGCCATGACCGCATCTTCAACCGGTCGCATGTCGCCGGTCAACTTGGCTGCTACGACCGTCAGCGGCGACCGAACATCTTTTCTATATCGGCCTTTGATAGTTTCAATACGGTTGGACGACCGTGGCTGCATGTTGCGGCGCGCGGCGTGTCTTCCATCTGGCGCAGCAGCGCGCTCATTTCGGCTTGTCCCAATTTGCGGCCGGCTCGGATACTGCCGTGACACGCCATGCGGGCGACCACCGCGTCCAGCCGGGACGACAAGATGGTTTCCTCGTCCATCTCGGCGAATTCGTCTGCCAGATCGCGCAGCAGCGGGCCGGGTTCGGTGGCCCCCAGCGCTGCCGGCAAGGCGCGCACCAGAATCGCCCCGGGGCCGAATTCTTCCAGTTCCAGCCCGAGCAGAGCGAGATCGTGTGCCCGCGCGCAGAGGCGGGCGACGTCGGCGGACGGCAGATCAACGACGGCCGGCAGCAGCATCGGCTGGCTGCGCACGGATCCATCCAGCATCTGGGCCTTGATGGCCTCATGCGTCAGGCGTTCATGGGCGGCATGCTGATCCACCAGCACCAGCGCCCCATCGGCGGCGACGGCAATGATGTAGGTATCCAGAACCTGGGCAACCGGCGCTCCAAGCGGGTAGTCCGGCGAGGGCGCCAGCGCCGCGATCTGCCGTGCGGCGGGCGCGCCGGTCAACGGCAGTTGCGCTTCAGCCAGAATGCCGTGCGGCCACGTGCCAGAGGACAATGCCAGCGGCGGCGCCGGATAGGACGGCCGACTGGGACGCGCGGCGAACGACGCCCGGGCCGGACCACCGGGTGCGGGCATCGGCACCACCTGTCCGGTGCCCACCCCCAGCGCGCGACGGACGGAGCCGATGACCAGGGAACGGATCGCCGCGCCGTCCCGGAACCGCAACTCGGTCTTCGCCGGATGCACGTTCACGTCCAGCTCGTCCGGCGGGACATCCAGGTACAGGGCAACAATGGCGTGGCGGCCGGCGGCAATGACATCGCGATAGGCGACTTTCACCGCCGTACGCAGCACCGGATCGGCCACTGGCCGGTTGTTGACCACCAGGGTCTGCGCCGCCGGCGTCGCCCGCGTGATCGCTGGCGAACAAATGTAGCCGCTGATTGTCAGTCCGTTGCGCTCTTCGCTGACCGGCAGCATGACCCCGGCGGCTTCGGTTCCGATCAGGGCGGCGACGCGCTTGATCCGGTCCTGAACCGGGGCTTCGAAGACCACGCGGCCGTCGAGTTCCAGACGGAAGGCGACATGGGGGGCGGACATCGCCAGCCGGCGAACCACCGCTTCGGCGTGTTCCGCTTCGATGCGGGGGCTTTTCAGGAATTTGCGACGGGCGGGGGTGGCGAAGAACAGGTCGCGTACCACAACCCGCGTGCCGGCTGAGCCCGGGGCAGGGGCGACGGCAGACACATGACCACCTTCGACGCTGATCGCATTGGCATGGTCGGCATCATGCGGGCGGGAGGTGATTTCCAGCCGCGCGGCGGCGCCTATCGACGGCAGGGCCTCGCCGCGGAACCCCAGCGTGGTGATTCGCACCAGGGTTTCGTCGGTCAGTTTGGAGGTGGCGTGGCGCAGCACGCACATCGCCAGTTCCTCGGCCGACA
>JAKBCJ010000439.1 GCA_021807975.1 Pseudomonadota bacterium
TCTCCAGGTTGGGCCGGCTGAGCAACGTGCGCTGCAGGATTTCCAACTGAGTCGTGGGCGCCGAGTCCGCCGCCAGGCCGCGCAGCAGCGGGGTCAGCACCGCATCGGCATCCACGAACAGCCGCGCGCCGGATTCATAGGTGTTCGGGATCGTATAAACCGCGGCCCAGCCCACACCGCACACCATCCAGGCGACGATCACGCCCATCCACCGCCGCCGCCAGGCCGCACGCAGGTATTGGGCAAGCATGACACGAAGGGAGTGCATGTCCGGCTGTTCCTCAGAACCAGGATTGCGGCACGATCAGCGTGTCGCCCGGGCTCATTTCGATGTTTTGTGTGATGTCGCCGTCCTTGATCAGGCTGCTAAGGCGGACCCTGATCGTTTGCTGGTGACCATCGGGATCCACGCGGACAATCACCGCCCGGTTGCCGGCAGCATATTTAGTCAAGCCGTGCGTTGCGATCATCACGTCCAGAAGCGTCATGTGGTCGCGGTAGGGAATCGCGATCGGATCGGTCGCTTCGCCGATCACCCGAACCTGCCGGTCGGACGGACCGATAAAGCCGCGCACGATGACGGTGACGTTCGGGTCCTGGATATATTTCGTCAGCCGCTGCTCGATCTCGCGCGCCAGTTGCGTGGGCGTTTTGCCGGCGGCGACGATATCCTCGATCAACGGGGTGGAAATACGTCCATCTGGACGGACCGCGACGCCGCCCTCGCTGAGGTCGGGGTTGCGGTAAACGAAGATGCTCAGCGAATCGCCCGACCCGATGACGTAGTCGTCGGGTGCCTTGACAGCCGATTTTTCAACCACCGGGGGTTCGGAGTGACCGCTGAACAAACCGTCGCCGCCGCAGCCGGAGAGTGCCAAAATAACGGCAATTCCCCACAATGACCGACGTTTGGCCCGCGTGGCGACCTGACGTTCGTCCGGGTCATCAGCATTAGATCGGGTCTGGTCAAACCAATCTTGGATCACGTCAACCTCTGGATGGACAAAACAACACAGCAGGCCGGCCGGCAGATCGGCATGCGAAAAGATATAGACTTCACGACTTGTTCCGCATGCAAGCTAAAACAGCGACGGCGAGACGATCGCGATCGTAGGCGCGAAAGGAATCGAACTCCCTCCCCTGCCGTGTTCGGGCAGCGCTCTGCCAATGAGCTACACGCCTGTCTCACCTTCACGACGGCGTGAGAGGCGATATAACATCGCCTTGTTGGCAGTTCAACGCGCGGGTGTACGCCACATCAAATCGAGGTATTGTTTTTCGGCAAGCGACCCCCGATTAAGTTCATGATATCAGATATATAAACTTTTAACATAAAAACAGGCACTAATTTTCAACATCTACATATTATTCACAATCCGCCTCACGCGTCCTAATTTATATCGAAATCTCCCGGCCTGGAAAAATTATTTGACGTGCCCCGTGCCGATCTGCAACGATCAAACATCAAATAATTTCTCCCCCACACCCTAACGATACTCATGACAACACGGCCACCGCCGCTCCAGAACCTCGGCCCAAAGCAAGGCTCTTTAATGCCAAGATGAGAGGAGCCGAAAGGACAGCCCCGGTGCAACGCGTTTTTTTGCGCTCAATTCCCATCGAAATCGCGGCCCTCGGTCTGATCGAAGGCGCGTTGTGTTTCGGGGCGGTCTATGCGCTCATCAGCGCGGCACTTTCACTCGGCGCGGCACCCGCCCTTCTGGATATGTTGCCGCACACCCCTGCCGGACTGGCGGCAGCCGTTACGCTGACGACGACAGCAGCCGGCGCGGCAATCGGACTGTACCGGTTCGACACGTGCATGAATCAAAAGCGTCTGCCGACAACGTGCGGGCTGGCGGCGGCAGTCGCATTCTCCGCGCTGCTGATTGTCGGCAGGGGCCCGGCGGACGGACTCTCGGCATCGCGCGCGTTATTTCTCGCGGCAATGCTGGTGACCTGGATTGCGACGGTCATGTTTATCCGGTTGATTTACAGGAATGCGGCCGCCTTCAACGGGGCGTACCCCGGGCGGATCGATTTGGACAGCGTCACGGCGGACACGTTGCTGACCGGACCGGGATTTGCCGCCACCCGCTTCGGCTTCGGGGCGGCCGTCAAGCGGGTGATCGATGTGGCAGTGGCCGGCAGCATGCTGATCGCGGTTCTGCCGCTGTTGGTGCTGACGGGGATGGTCATCGCGGCCGACAGCCCTGGCCCGGTTTTCTACAGCCATATCCATGTTGGCCGCCTCGGCAAACCCTTCAAACTCCACAAATTCCGCAGCATGGTTACTGACGCCGAGGCAGCGGCCAATCCGCGATGGGCTCGGGAAAACGACTCCCGCATCACCAGGGTTGGCCGGTTCATCCGTGCGACCCACATCGATGAACTACCCCAGCTGCTCAACGTGCTGGCCGGCGAAATGAGCATGGTGGGCCCAACGCCGGAGCGGCCGCACTTCGCTGAACAACTGTCCCGGGTCATTCCGCTTTACTGGCACAGAACGTATGTCAAACCGGGACTGACAGGATGGGCTCAGGTGAATGTTCCCCATGGCGCTTCGATCGGAGATGCCCGCGAAAAGCTCGCATACGACCTGTATTATGCGAAGAACCAATCCATTGTGCTGGATGCGATCATCCTGCTTTCCACCATCCGGGTGGTATTATTCCGGGACGGCGTGCGCTAGCAGGCGCCTTCCCGGAACGGATTTTCCTGGACCTGACAGACGGACGATGCGATTGCCCACTGGCGTCGGACAAATAACGGTTGGCGGTCGCGCATTGGCATACAACAGATCATGACACCGGATATTCCAGCGATCGTCTTGCTGCATGGCGTCTGCGCGCTGACTTACGGCCTGCTGACGGCCCTGATCCTCGCCCGCCAGCCGGTCAGCCGCACGGGCGCCTGGCTGGCCTTCGCCTGCGCGGCCACGGCGGCCTGGGCCGCTACATACGTGGTCGCATGGCAGCTTCCAATCGGGCGTTTGGGCGCCTGGATGGAAGTCGCCCGATCCGCTGCCTGGTATAGCTTCATCCTGCACCTCTATCGCCGGTCAGCCGCGGCGAACGAGCAACTGACAGCGGCTTTCAAGACCATGGGGCTTCTTGCCCTCCTGATGCTGATCGGCACACCGTTGGTGGACTTCCTCGCCACCCCGGGTACGTCCGGCTTCCAGTCCCTCAACACCGCGACCCGGCTTGGTTTCGCCGTTTGCAACCTGCTTTTGCTGGAAAACCTTTATTTCAACACGCCGCCGGAATCCCGCTGGAACATCAACCTGCTTTGCGTCGCCTTAGGCGGGATCTTTCTTTACGATCTGCTACTGTACGCCGATGGCATGCTGTTTCACCAGTTGTCGTTCGCATTGCTGGAAGGCCGCGCGCCCGCGGTTACCTTCGCCGCGCCGCTGATCGCGGTCGCAGCGGTTCGGAACCGCCGCTGGGCGGTGGATATCCACGTCTCCCGCGATGTGGTGTTTCACAGCTTTACGCTGATCGGCAGCGGTATCTTCCTGCTTGCCATCGCCCTGATCGGAGAGGTGTTCCGCCGCGGCGGGTCGGAATGGGGCCGGGTCGCCGAGACATCCATGATCTTCGGCGCCATCCTGGCAATCGCCGTCATCCTCACCTCGGGCTCCGCGCGTTCGCGCATACGCGCACTGGTAATAGATAACTTCTTCAGCAGCCGCTACGATTACCGTAAGGAATGGATGAGGTGCATCGATGCGCTAACCGCAGCCGATGCCTTCGTCGCCCTGCACAAACGGGCGATCCGCGCGGCAGCGGAAGTCGTTGACAGCCCCGCCGGGGCGCTGTTCGTGCGCCCGCCACGGGATGTCGCGTTCCAATGGGCCGGATCGTGGAACATGCCCGCGGTGACCGCCCCGGTTCCGCCCGGCCACCCCATCGTCGCGTCGTTCCGCGACGGCGACTGGATCGTTCAACTCGACGAACATGCCGACGCAAACACCTGGTTCGCGGAACTCGCCCGCTGCTGGCTCGTGTTGCCGTTGAACCATTTCGGCGACCTCATCGGATTCGTCGTGCTCG
>JAKBCJ010000440.1 GCA_021807975.1 Pseudomonadota bacterium
GTGGCCCATGTCTTCGGCGACGGAATCACCGATCTGCTGTCCGGCTACCGGGTTTTCAGCCGCCGGTTCGTCAAATCGTTTCCGGCGCTGTCGTCCGGCTTCGAAACAGAAACCGAATTCACCATCCACGCCCTGGCACTGCATATGCCGGTGCAGGAGGTTCGGGCCCCGTATCGAAACCGGGCACCGGGGTCGGCGTCGAAACTGAATACCGTTATCGATGGGCTGCGCATCCTGCGGGCGATCATCACACTGGTCCAGCAGGAACGCCCCCTGCAGGTGTTCTCGTTCGCCGCCGCCTGCCTTTTGGCAACCGGTATCGCGCTGGGTATTCCGGTGGTGCTGACATTCCTTGGCACCGGGCTGGTGCCCCGCCTGCCGACGGCGCTGCTGTCCACCGGCCTTGTCCTGCTGGCGTTCCTGTCGCTGACCGCCGGGCTGATCCTGGATGCGGTGTCGCGCGGACGAAAAGAAAACAAGCGGCTGGCCTATCTGGCCATTCCGCCGCTGGAAACCCCGGCATGATCCCGGATGGAGCTTATGACGCCGATATCGTCATCCTGTCGCTGGAACGCACCGAGGAAACCATTGCCGCCATTGCCTCGGCTTGCGCCCAGACCGGCGTTTCATGCCATGTGTTCGTGCTGGATCAGGGGTCCTGTTCAGCAAGCCTGGCCCGCCTGACCGCTGCCATCACGGGAATGTCCAATGTTTCGTTGCTGGTTTCCGGCTCCAACCTGGGGGTCGCGGGCGGCCGCAACCTGATTTCCAATCTGGGGCATGGGCGCGCGATCGTGGGGCTGGACAGCGATGCCGAATTCGCCGACCAGTTGACCGTTGCCCGCATGGTGGCGGCGCTGGATGCGGAACCCCGGCTGGGGGCGATCGGCTGCCGGATCGTGCGTTTTGCCGATGGCCGGGACGACCGCTCCTCCTGGGGATATCCCGCCGCGTTGGCCGCCAGCGCCGGCATGTGTTTCGACACCGTCACCTATGTCGGCGCCGGCCACGCGATCCGGCGCGAGGCGTGGCGTCAGGCCGGCGGCTACGACGCAAGGCTGTTCTTCTGCTGGGAGGAATATGATTTCTGCCTGCGCGCCATCGCCCGCGGCTGGCAGATCCGCTACCGCGGCGACATCGTTGTGCGCCACAAGGTCAGCCCGGGACAGCGTGTCGGCTGGGGCGGGGACCGCTGGTTCTACCATGTGCGAAACCGGCTTTATATCGAACGCAAGCTCGGGCGGTCGTGGCTGTCGCTTACGCCGCGGATCGCGGGATATCTGCTGAAGGGCATGCGAAACGAACTTGCCGGACCAACGATACGAGGCGTTCGGGCGGCACTGACGATGGTTCCAGAGACAACAAAGGGTCTGCCGATTGCAGGACGGACTTACTGCATGCGAAACGACAGCGCCCATCGGGGCGGCGTGCGCCGCCGCCTGATGCGGGACGTGTTCAGCCGACTCGCTGCCGAATCAGCAAGGCGATGACGGCGGGACTGTCGATCAGATAGCGCCGCCACAACCGGCGCGGCTCGCAGCCCAACCGGAACAGCCACTCGCAACCGAATCGCCGCAGGAGGTCCGGCGCCCGGGCGCGCGCGCCGGCCAGGAACTCCAGGCTGGCGCCGATACACAATCCGGTGCCGGTCGCCCCGCCCGCCGCCACGATGGCCGCCGCCAAACGCTCCTGCCGGGGCGAGCCGACGGCCAGGAAGACGAACCGGGCGGGGTTGTCGCGCACGAACGCCACCGCCGCGGCCATCGCCGCCGGATCGCGGTCAAAGCCCATCGCGGGGTCGAAGTGCGCCGGGGCCGACAGGCCACAGCGCTCGATCAACGCGGGTAGCCAGGCCGGAGACAGACCAACGATGGTAATCCTCTCGCCGCACGCCAGATGGCGGGCCAGCAGGCAGGCGGTTACATCGCTGCCGGGCGCGACAGCGGGCGCCTTCAGGCGCAAAACGCCCGCGATTCCGGCGACAACGCGCGAGTCCAGCAGACACAGCGCAGCCCGTTGGTAGATCGCACGCAGCACCGGATCGCGATTCAGCCGCACCAGATGGTCGGCGTTCGGCGTCACCACATAGCCGAACGGCGCACCGGCGGGGCGGGCCGCGATCCACGCGGCCGCCGCCGCGGCATCCATGCCGTCGAAATCCAGTCCAGCCAGATGGATGCGGGTCACAGGCCCAACCGCATCGTAACCAGCACGACGCCCCGGCTGTAGCCGCCGCCAAAGGCCTCGGCCATACCGCCCGAAACATGCACGTCGGTCTGATCGTAGGTCAGCGACAGACGGGCGTTGCGGTTCAGCACCCGGGTTATGCCGAAGGTGGCATCGGTGCCGACCTGATAGCCGCCCTGGAAGAAATCCGCGCGTTGCAGCCCGAACGACGCCTGCAACAGCACGTCGCGCAGATACTCATGATCGATGGTCAGCTTCGCACCGGAATAGATCAGGCCAGAGACGGCGGGCTGTTCCGCATCGCCGGTCTGGCGCGTCAGGGTGGCGGTCAGCGTGGTCAGACCGGTGGGCGACCACACCGCACTGGCTTCGGCGATCAGGGTGTTTTCCGCCTGATACAACGGGCTGGCGAAGCGGCGGGCCTCGCCGCCGACGAGAATCCGCATACGCCAGACGGCATCGGCGTCGTAGTCGAGCCCGGCCAGCATCTGATAGCTGGTGGAATCGAGACTTGGCTGGCCAACCGGCGTGTGGGCGTAGTTCTGCTGCACACCGCGCACCACGAACAGCACGTCGCGCAGCGGCGCGAGTTCATAGCGGACCGTCACCTGCTGCTGAAGCACAAGCCGGTCGCGAAACCCCTGGCTGGCCGGCACGCCCAGGATGGTGGTGTCACCATAGGTCCAGTTTGTTGCCTGCAGCCCCGGTTCGATCGTCCAGCGCCCGTCGGTCAGGGCGTAAGCCGCGCGCACATCGTCGATCTGGAACGGAATCGGCCGGTCGCTGGCGATTGTGCCAAGGGCACCGCGATCCTCGTGTTCCGACAAATGCGCGGCGCCGAGGGTCAGCTTTCCATCACCGATATCGATCCGGCCGCCAAGCTGCAACGTGACGTCAGAGCGGCTCTGGCTGGGCAGGTCGAGATAGCTGGTATTCTGTACCGACAGCAGCGCGCCGATACTGTCGCGGGACCAGTCTGACGCAATGCCAAGGGCGGGGGCGCTGGTTACCTCCCAGCTTCCACGCCGATAGGGGCCGGGCAACGCGTTGCTGGTGTAGCCGACTGACTGATCCAGCCGCGGCTGAAAGTCGAACGCGCCGTCGCGGATACCCAGCGGCATCTGGTCCGGATGCAGACGGGTTTCGACGGTCACGCCGTCGCCGTTGTTGTAACCGGGGACGCCGTCCGGAAACAGCGCGGTGATCAGTTCGGCAACTGCCCGGCCGGTCAGGCAGACCGCGGCGGTCACGCCCAGGAAAAGCCAGAACAGGATGGTTCGCGCCCACATGAGGCGCGGACTATCGTATGGAGTTCCTAATTTTCCGTTAACGGTGGCGGGATATTACCGCCGCCGCGGCAATCGGCCGGTTCAGTTCGCCGCGACCGCCTTTTCTTCCGGCAGGTCGGTTTCCCAGCCGCCGCCCAGGGCCTTGTAGAGTGCGACCAGATTGGACGACACCGTGGTCGTGCTGTCGGCCAGTTGCAGTTGCGCGCCCAGCAGGCTGCCTTGCGCGACCAGCACGGTCAGGAAGTCGGTAACTCCCTGCTGATACCGGTCCTGTGCCAAACTCAGCGCCCGGCGGTTCTCCGCGACGGCCTGGATCAATTCGTCGCGGCGCGCCTGCTGCGCCTGATAGGCCGTCAGGGCATTATCCACGTCGTGCCAGGCTTGCAGGACGGTCTTCTGATAATTGACCGCCGCTTCCTGCTGCAAGGCTTCCCGCAGATGCAGCGCCGCCCGCAACTGGCCACCCTGGAAAATCGGAATCGTCAGACCGGGGCCGACGGCGTACTGGTTGGAGTTCAGGTCGAACGCGTGGTTGAACTGCAACGATTGCAACCCGAAGCTGCCGGTCAGC
>JAKBCJ010000441.1 GCA_021807975.1 Pseudomonadota bacterium
TGAACGACCGCGCCAGCCCCACGCTGTCGGACACCGCCTGCAGGACTTCCTCGGGTTCCATCCGCAGCTTGACCTTCATATGCAGCGGGCTGGTGGCGATGAAACTGTGGATGCGCTTACGCTTCGCCGACCGCACCGCATCGCCCGCGCGGGTGATGTCCTCACGTCCCGATCGTGCCAGGCCGCAGATCACCGGGCTGTCGTCGCGCTGGCCGACGCTGTCGGCGATGGCCTTCACACTGTCAAAATCGCCGGGGGAGGCGATCGGGAATCCCGCTTCCAGCACATCGACGCCCAGCTCGGTCAATGCCTCCGCCATGCGGATTTTCTCATGCAGGTTCATGGAGAACCCGGGCGATTGCTCGCCGTCGCGCAGCGTGGTGTCGAAAATGATGATGCGATTGTCGTCCAGCGTGCCGAAGCTGGGGTGAACGATGGTCATTGGTGTTTATCCTCAAGGGTTGTCGCGACTATAGCCTCAGGGGTCCCCCTGAGCGAAGCCGGCGTTCAACAACCCGGCGCGGCGCTCAGGGGCGGCTAAGTCGAAGGAGGAGCAGAAGGCTGGAGGAGCGGGTGCCGCACGGGCGCGCGGGACGGGACGCGGAAACGTCACCAGTCAGAGCCGCAAAAGGGGCGCCATTGGACATATCACCTTCCTAGCGCGATTGAATGCGCACCGCAACAGGTGCCTGGCGGACGGTCGCATTACGAGATTTTGGTCTTTCGCACGCGCAAGTGTAGAAGCGCGCTATGGCACGCTCTTCTCATACCGAATTCCCACCGCCCGCCTTGATTTCCACAACCGACGCGCTGAACGCACTGTGCGCCCGCATGCACCAGGAGGCGTTCGTCACGGTCGATACCGAGTTCATGCGCGAACGCACCTACTGGCCGGAACTATGTCTGGTGCAGATCGCCGGCGAGCACGAGGTTGCCGTGATCGACGCGGAAGCGGAAGGCATCGACCTGTCCGCCCTTGGCAACCTGTTCGCCGATGAGGCGGTGATCAAAGTGTTCCACGCCGCGCGTCAGGACATCGAGATCTTCGTGCTCCGCTTCGGCGATGTGCCGCGCCCTATGTTCGATACTCAGGTCGCGGCCATGGTGGCCGGCTTCGGCGATCAGGTTGGCTACGACGCGCTGGTATCCGCGCTGACCGGAGGTTCCATCGACAAGGCCCACCGCTTCAGCGACTGGTCGGCCCGGCCGCTGTCCCCCGCGCAGATCGCCTATGCCGCCGCCGACGTGACCCATCTGCGGGACGTGTATTTGCGTCTGAGCCAGCGGCTGGAAAAGGAAAACCGCCTGACCTGGGTGGCTGAGGAAATGGCCATCCTCAACAACCCCGCGACCTATCGCACCGACCCGGACACGGCGTGGGAGCGCCTGCGGCCGCGCACCAGCAACCGCCGTCTGCTGTATTGCCTGAAGGAAGTCGCGGCGTGGCGGGAGAGGGAGGCCCAGCGGGTCAACATCCCCCGCCAGCGGCTGATCAAGGATGAGGCGCTGCTGGAAATCGCCGCCACCGCACCGAGCAATGCGGAAGCTCTGACCCGCGTTCGCGGCATAACGAAGGGCTTCGCCGAAGGCCGTTCCGGCACCGCGCTGCTGGAGGTTCTGGCAACCGTACGCAATGTCGCCGATGCCGATCTGCCGCCGCCGTCCGCGCCGCGCGACTCCGCGCGCCCGTCCGCCGCGCTGGTGTCGCTGCTGAAGGTGCTGCTGGCGACCAAAGCCGAACAGCATCACGTCGCCCCGCGGCTGGTAGCGAGTTCCGACGACATCGACCGGCTGGCACTCGAAGACAACCCCGAAGTTCCCGCGCTAAGCGGCTGGCGGCGGGAGGTTTACGGCAACGACGCGCTGGCTCTGAAGCAGGGCCAAATCGCGCTGGGCGTCGATGGCCGCAGGGTGAAGCTGATCGCCGTCTGACCGGGCGGCTGTATCCCCTGCCGCTCCAACCCCTCGCAAGGCTGTTGCCGAAGCGCCATCCGGCCATGTAGGGTGCGACTGAGATTTGGGAACACAGCATGAACGATCTGTTCGGGTCCGGGTCCGATAAATCCGCGCCAAAACCGACCGCGAAACCGCCTGCCAAGCCGGTCCGGGCTGATATCGATGCGCGCCTGCCGCTGCCTGCCCGCGATGATTCGGAGTATTCCGCCAAGGATATCGAGGTTCTGGAAGGCCTCGAACCCGTTCGGAAACGCCCCGGTATGTATATCGGCGGCACCGACGAAGCCGCGCTGCATCATCTGGCGGCGGAAATCCTGGATAACGCGATGGATGAGGCCGTGGCCGGCCATGCCAGTTTCATCGAGGTCTCGGTGGAGGAAGGCAACTGGCTGACCGTGCGCGACAATGGCCGCGGCATTCCGGTCGATCCGCACCCAAAGTTCAAGGAACTGAGCGCGCTGGAGGTCATCCTGACCACGCTGCACTCCGGCGGCAAGTTCGGCGGCAAGGCCTATGCGACCTCCGGTGGCCTGCACGGGGTGGGCAGCTCCGTGGTCAACGCCCTGTCGGAGTTCATGGATGTGGAGGTCGCGCGCGACCGCATCATGTGGAAGCAGTCCTACCAAAAGGGCAAGCCGGTCACGAAGCTGATCAACGCCGGGCCGGTCCACAACCGCCGCGGCACCAGTATCCGGTTTAAGCCTGATGCCGAGATTTTTGGCAGCCTGTCCTTTGTTCCCAGCCGCCTGTACCGGTTGTGCCGCTCCAAGGCCTATTTGTTTCGCGGCGTCGAAATCCGTTGGAATTGCGCCGCCGCACTGCTGAAGGGCGGCAAGGACGATGTGCCGGCGGAGGCGGTGCTGCACTTCCCGGGCGGTTTGCGCGACAGCCTCGCGGCCGATATCGGCGATCTGGCGAAAGTCCTGCCGCAAATCTGGGCCGGAGAGGCGGCGCTGCCCGGCGAAGCCACCGGCAAGGTCGAATGGGCGGTCATCTGGCTGGAGCAGGGCGACGGATTCCTACACTCCTACTGCAACACGGTCCCCACCGCGCAGGGCGGCACGCATGAGGCGGGATTCCGAGCGGCGCTGGTCAAGGGGCTGCGGGCGTGGGGCGACCAGCGCGGCAACAAGCGCGCCGGCCAGATCACGGCCGACGACGTGCTGGACCCGGTAGCGGCGAAGCTATCGCTGTTTCTGCGCGATCCACAGTTTCAGGGCCAGACCAAGGAAAAGCTGACCAGTGCCGAGGCATCCCGCCTGGTCGAAGGTGCCTTACGCGACCGGTTCGATCATTTCCTGGCCGGCGATCCGGCCTCCGCCGACAATCTGCTGTCCTTCGTTATCGAGCGCGCCGAGGACCGCATCCGCCGCAAGGAAAACAAGGATACCGCTCGGAAATCCCCCACGCGCCGCCTGCGGCTGCCCGGTAAGCTGACCGACTGCACCCGAGAGAACGCGGCGGAAACCGAGATATTCCTGGTCGAGGGCGACTCGGCCGGCGGGTCCGCCAAGCAGGCGCGTAATCGCGAAACCCAGGCGGTCATGCCGTTGCGTGGCAAGATCCTGAACGTCGCAAGTGCCTCGGCCGACAAGCTCCGGCAGAACCAGGAGCTGAAAGACCTGATCGAGGCGCTGGGCTGCGGCGTCGGCGACCGGTTCGACCGAACAAAGCTGCGCTACGGCCGTGTGATCATCATGACGGACGCGGATGTGGACGGTGCCCATATCGCATCCTTGCTGATGACGTTCTTCTACAAGGAACTGCCCGAATTGGTGCGCCACGGGCACATCTATCTGGCCCAGCCGCCGCTGTACCGGCTGACTCAGGGGGCCAAGTCGATCTACGCAATGGACGACAAGGATCGCGAGCAGAAGATGCGCAGAGCGTTCAAGGCCGGGTCGAAGGTGGAGGTCAGCCGGTTCAAGGGCCTGGGCGAAATGCCGCCCGCGCAGTTGAAGGAAACCACGATGGACCCGTCGAAGCGGACGCTGCTGAAGGTGATGGCGGTGCCGGAAATGCGGGCGGCGACCAACGATCTGGTGGAAAGCCTGATGGGCCGGC
>JAKBCJ010000442.1 GCA_021807975.1 Pseudomonadota bacterium
GGCAGAAGCGCCGTCCAATCCACTCTACCGGCCTTTTGCCGCTGCAAGGCCGGGAATTTCGATCGCCGCCGCCAGCTTGTCCAGCAGGGCACCGATCAGCACGACCACGTCCCTATCCGTCGCCACCGGTCCCGTCACGCTGAAGGCCGCTCGGTTCCGTTCGGGTGGGGTGTTTGGATTGCGCGGCACCACCTGCCAGTCGGCTTCCAGAGAGGCTGATCCGGCCGCTGTGACGTCCAGCCGTCCGATATTGATCAGAACACGATACACGGGCGTGTCGTTAAGCGGCCGGTCGGTGACCAGCGCACCGGGATAGCGCGCCGACAGCCGCTCCGTCAGGCGATCCGTGATGCCCATCGACAACCTGCCCGCCCACCGTCCCTGATGACTGCGCCGCAGGACACTGCCGTCGCGCACCACGATATCCTCGGTGTCCAGATCGTCCTGGATACTGACCCGGGCCAGCGCGATCACCACCGATGCACGCTCCGGCGGGATGGTGAACGAGTCAGAGAGCGGCGTGCCAAGCGTATAAAGTGTCAGTGCCGGCGCCGCGCAGGCCGCCAGCGCGCCGCATATCGCCAGCAGCGCCATGCGCCTCATTGTTTGCGGCCTGTCAGCAGAAGTTGCGGATCGTGTTCCACATCGCTGGCGAAACCACGCAGGGACGCCGCCGCGGCCGCCAGATCGCGCAGCGCCGAATCGATGTCCTGCCGCGAGGCCGAATGCTCCGACGTCAGGGCTTTCACCTGTGCCACCAGGTCGCGCATCCGCGTCATCGTCTCCTCCGACCGCGCCAGAAACTGGTGCAGGTCGCCACCGCGCTGCTGCAACTGGGCGGTCCCTGCATCCGCCGTCCTGGCGATGGCGGCCAGGGTCGTCGTCAGTTGGCCCCGCAAGTCCTGAATCGCCTGGCCAGCCGCCGCCGCCGTCTGGCCGGTGCGGTCGGATGTTGCCTTCAGGCTGTCCACCAGTGGCGGAAGATCGCTGTTCAACCGCTCCGTCAGGCTGCGCAGGCTGTTCAGCGTTGCCACCGTGTTGTCGGACAATTCGTGCAGGGGAAGCTGACCCAGTTGCTCCGTGGCGCGCTGGAGGGTGGACTGTCGAACCGGAATTTCAGGCAGCGCGGTAATATCCGGATGGGTCACGGCGGGCGAGGATGGGTCGAAGTCCAGGTCGATCTGCGATTGCCCGGTGACGAAGCTCTGAACCACCAGTTCGGCGCGCAATCCCCGTTTCAGCAGGTCTTCGATGGTACCGGGATAGTCCATCCGCGGTTTACCGCCCGGCGGCGGGGCCGGCCTTAGCCGCACGGTCACCGGGATATAGGCGATTTGGGTTTTTGGATCGAACTCGATGCCGATGCTTTCAACCGAACCGACGCGGACGCCGCGGAACGTCACTGGTGCCCCGACCGACAATCCGGCAATCGAGTTCTGGAACACCACTGCCGCGCTGATGCTGGGGTTGAACAGGCTCAGGTTGCCGAACAGGACAATCGCCGCCAGCGCAAGCGCGATGCCGCCCAGGACAAAGGCGCCGACCCAAGCCTGTGCGCTGACTTTCATGCTGGTGCCCGTTGGCTGGATACAAGGGATTCAGGGCGTTCGCGCCGCATGAAAGCGGTAACGCGCGGATCGCCGCCGTGGTCCCGCAGAAACGATGGCGATCCGTGCGCGATCGCGGTCTTGGTATCGGCATCCAAAAACACCCCATCGTCGGCGATCGCGAACAGGCTTGGCAGTTCATGGCTGACCATGACGATCGTCGCCCCCAGACCGTCGCGCAGGTTCAGGATCAGGTCGTCCAGACGGCTGGACGTAATCGGGTCCAGCCCGGCCGACGGTTCGTCCAGGAACAGCACATCCGGGTCCAGTGCCAGTGCCCGGGCGAGGCCGGCGCGCTTGCGCATGCCGCCGCTGAGTTCGGCGGGAAGCCGATCGACCGCGCTTTCCATGCCCACCAGCCCCAGCTTCAGGCGCACCAGCCGGCGGATATCGGTGTCGTGCAGTCCGGTGAACATTCGCAGCGGCAAGGCGACGTTTTCACCGACCGTCAGGGCACTCCATAGCGCGCCGCTTTGGAACAGCACGCCGAAGCGTCGGCCGATCGCGGTACGGTGGCCTTCGGACGCGGCCCAGTAATCCTCGGTTTCCACCAGCACGGTGCCAGCGGATGGGCGCAACAGCCCGATCATCGCCCTCAGCATGGTGCTTTTGCCACAACCGCTGCCGCCCATGACGGCGAAGATGCTGCCGCGCGGCACATCGAAGGACAGATTGCGCTGTATGACGTTCGGCCCAAACGCCAGCGTGACATCGCGGATCGACAGCAACGCGGTCACAGGCGCAGCACCTGCGCGATGACGGCGAAGACCGCATCCACCGCAATGACGCCGACAATGCCGGTGACCACGGCGCTGGTCGCCGCCGAACCGACATCGGCGCTGCTCCGCCCGGCCTTCAGGCCGATACGGCAGCTTGAGACTCCGATCAGGATGGCAAAGGCAATCGACTTGACGAATCCGAAGGCGAACTGATCCAGCGGTACCGCGCCCAGTGTTTCGTGCAGGTACCCCGCTCCGGTGACGCTCAACATCGCGATGGATACCACGAAACCGCCCAGCATGCCGACCATGCAACCGTACAGATACAGCAGCGGCATGGTAAACACCAACGACAGGATTGCCGGCAGAACGATGTAGTCCGCGACCGGAATGCCCACGACGGTCAGCGCATCGATTTCCTCGTTGCCCTGCATGGTGGCGATCCGGGCGGCATAGGCGCCGCCGGTCCGGCCGGCCATCACGATCGCCGTCATCACCGCGGCCATCTCGCGTACCAAGGCGATCGCGACCAGGTCGGCGACATACATATCGGCGGCGAATTTACGCAGTTGCACGGCGCCGACGAACGCCAGGATGGCGCCCACCAGGAAGTTGACGACACTGACGATGATCAGCGCAGCGGGGCCGGCATCGCGTACATCCGCCAGCAGATCGACACCGCGCATGCGCGCCCGGCCGGCGATGGCCCGCACGCCGCCGCTGGCCGAAGCCGCCAGCAACGCGGCCAGAACGCCGGTTTCCGCCAACAGGCCGATAATCCAGCCGCCGAACCACGTCAGCGGGTGGAAGCCACGGCGGCCGGGGGCAGGCGGCGGCGCCACCCGTTCGGGCAGCAACCCCAGCAGTGTCCGCGCGGAGCCGGGCAGGCCGCCGGTGTCGAACCCGATACCGGCCGCTGCCGCGGATCGTTTGGCATCCCACAGGAACGCCACCAGTCCCGAGTCCCAACGTCCGACGCCCGCCATGTCCAGCGACAGCGACCGGGTCATGCCGGTCAGGGCATCGTCGGGAAATGCCGGGGTGCCGCCGGCCTGTACCAGCCAGTCGCCGTGCAGCGTCAGGGCATGCCCGTCAATGTGCCAGGTTGGCGGGGATCCGGTTGCGGGTAGCGGCTTCACATCGTGGTTTCCAACGAATCGGGACGGGGCCTGACCGTCGCACCGACGGCATACGATATGTCGTCCATCAGGGCGTTGAAACCAACCAGGGCACTCGGACTAACGATCACCGATAAAGCCGCGCCCGTCGCATCAAGTCAGCGTGCCTCGGCTGGGTGCTGGCACGTCCGCCCACGCATGCGGGGATGTCGAAACACTGCGAACGAGGCCGTCGATCGCTCTTGCTGCGTCGCACAAATCCAGCCACACTCCTTGTCATGCCCGATGTTCCCGCTGCTTCGCAGATTTCCGCCTTGGCCCGTGAACTCCTGGATCTCACCGCTCGCCTCGGTGCCCGGGCCGACGAAGATCCCTTCGGCAACCCTGTTCTGCTGGTGTCCCTGGCGATCACCCGCCAACTGGATAACGGCGACCTGACTGAAGCCGATATCGGCGCCCTGATCCGCCATATCCGCGACGCCGCCTTCGCGGACCGGGCAGCGCGTATCGGTGTCTATCTGGGCGGCATCGACACCGCCGCCAACGACGGCATCCTGGCCAGCCTGGCGC
>JAKBCJ010000443.1 GCA_021807975.1 Pseudomonadota bacterium
ATGATGTTCTGAATGAACGGGATCTTCGCATGCAGCCCGGGATCGTCGATCGGCCGGACAACCTCGCCGAACTGAACGACCAGCACATGTTCGGTCTGCGACACGGTGAACAGCGACGCGCTGGCCACAATAAGCGCGACCGCAAGCGCGGCAATGCCGGCAATGCCTGCCCGGTTCATCGGCTGGCTCCTAAAGCGGCGGAGGAGGCGGGGGCTGGCGCCACCGCCGGCCGCGGCGGCGGAACGTTCAGCGGCAGGAACGGCACCAGGCCCTTCAGCTTGTCGTCCACCACCAGCGGCTGTCCGTGCATCAGCACGTCCTGCATCGTGTCCAGATACATCCGGCGCAATGTCACATCCTTCGCCGCCTGATACGCCTTCAGCACGCTGTCGAACTGCTGTGCCTCGCCCGTGGCCCGGGCAATCGACGCAGCCTTGGCGCCCTGGCCCTCCGCCACAATCCGGGCGGCATCGCCGCGGGCGCGCGGGACAATGTCGTTGCGGTACGATTCCGCCTCGTTACGCATTCTTTCCGCATCGGTATTCGCACGCTGCACGTCGCGGAAACTTTCGATCACCGCGGCGGGCGGATCGACCTTCTGCAACTGCACCTGGGTAACCTCGATGCCCGCCTTATAGCGATCCAGGATTTCCTGAGTCTGCTTCAGCACATCGGTTTCGATCTGGGCACGCGCCTGGGTCAGCGCCGGCTGGATCGGCGTGCGGCCGATGACCTCGCGCATCGAGCTTTCGGCGACCGCGCGCACCAGCGTTTCCGGATTGGCGGTGTTGAACAGGAAGGCCGACGCGTCGCTGATCCGCCAGAATATGGCGACATCGATGTCGATGATGTTCTCATCCCCGGTCAGCATCAGGCTTTCGGCCAGCACGTCGCGGCCGGCGGCGTCGCGGCCGGCTTCGACATTGCCGCCGGGAATCGAGCGGTAGCCGATTTCAGTGCGGTTGATGCGGGTGACCGTGGGTAGTTCGATGGCTTCCACCGGCCACGGCACATGCCAGTGCAGGCCGGGGGGCGTCCAGTAAGCGTATGCGCCGAAGCGCAGAACCACGCCCTGTTCATCGGGCTGCACCCGGTAAAAGCCGGAGCCGACCCAGATCGCCACCACCGCCAGCGCCAGCAGCACGAGGCCGCGGCCGTTCGCGAAGCCGCCGAACAGGCCGCCGCCGCCGGTCGGACCACCCCGTCCTCCGCCGGATCCGCCGCCCAGCAGGCCGCGGAGATAGCCCTGCGCCTGCGTGATCAGCTTATCCAGGTCGGGTGGATTGCCGCCGCCGCCGAACGGTCCGCCGCCGCCGCCACCGCCGAATGGGCCGCCGGGGCGTTTCGGAACGCGGTCGGGCTCTGGCCTGCCGCCATTGCCGTTGGCGTCCTTGTTGCCCCACGGACCCTGCGTCGGTTTCTTGCCGCCGTCTCCACCCGAGGAGCCTGAAGGGTTGCCCCAAGGTCCGGGACCGCCGTTATTCCAAGGCATATCGGATGCAGCTCCTGTTAGCGCGCCGCCACGATCCGCCCACCCGGGTCCCGAAAAAGCGGGCGCCCCTGTGCGCGAAGCCGTTGGCGGAAACGCCGCGATGCGCCATACCGGTCTGGACACGGGCTCGCGGCGCGGTGCTTATCCGACGGCCGTGTCAGGTTTGCAAGGTAAGGGTCAACAGCCATGGTCGATGCGTCTCCGAATGCCCTGCGCGATGCGCTGCGTCAGGTGAAGGATCCGTTTTCCTCCCGCGATATCGTCTCCGCCGGGCTGGTGGAGGATATTCAGGTGCGGGGCGGCCTGGTGCAGGCAACGCTGATTACCGACCGCACCAAGGCGGCATCGATGGAACCGCTGCGCCGCGAGGTGGAGGCGGTGCTGATGCGCCAGCCCAACGTCACCAACGTCACCGCGATCCTGACGGCGCATAAGACGGCGCCCGCACCCGCGCCGCATGCGCACGGCCATGGCGGACCGGGCGACAAGAAGGCGCTGTTGCTGCCCGATGTGAAGGCGATCGTCGCCGTCGCCTCCGGCAAGGGCGGCGTTGGCAAATCCACCGTCGCGGTCAACCTGGCGGTGTCGCTGGCGCGCCAGGGCCACAAGGTCGGGCTGCTGGACGCCGATATCTATGGCCCAAGCCTGCCCCGGATGGTCGGCCTCAGCCGCAAGCCCGAAGTCCGCGGCGACAAGATGATCCCCCTGCGGGCCTGGGGCATCTCATGCATGTCCATCGGCTTCCTGGTCGATGAGGAAACCCCGATGATCTGGCGCGGCCCGATGGTGATGGGCGCGCTGGAACAAATGATGGGGCAGGTGGAATGGGGCGCGCTGGATATCCTGGTGGTCGATATGCCGCCCGGCACTGGCGACGCGCAGTTGACCATGGCGCAGCGCGTGGCGTTGACCGGGGCGGTGATCGTCTCCACCCCGCAGGACATCGCCCTGATCGATGCCAGGCGCGGGGTGCGGATGTTCGAAAAGACCAACGTGCCGGTTCTGGGGCTGGTCGAGAACATGAGCTTCTATTGCTGCCCCAACTGCGGCCACCGCGCCGACATTTTCGGCCACGGCGGCGCTAAAGCCGAAGCCGCCCGGCTGGGCGCGGAGTTCCTGGGCGAAATCCCGCTGCTGCTGGACATTCGCACCGCGTCGGACGCGGGAACGCCGATTTCGGCGTCGGCGCCCGACAGCGATGCCGCCAAGGCCTATGGCGCCCTGGCCTCCAGGGTCTGGCAGAAGGTGTCCGGCGCGGCGGTGTCGCGCGGCAGCGGACCGCGGATCATGATCGACTGATCCCGATCGCGGGGCGCGTCCATTCCTGTAACCCAACGGCGGCGGAACCATAGATGCTGACGCTTATCAGTGCGACGCCCAGCCCTTATGCGCGCAAGGTCCGTATCGCGCTGGCGGAAAAATCCATCCCGTTCGTCCTTCAGACGGAGGTCCCGTGGGACAGCACGACCGTCACGCCCCGCTACAACCCCCTGGAGAAGCTTCCGGTGCTGATCCTGCCGGATGGATCGGCGGTCTATGAATCGCACTTCATCCTGGAATACCTGGAAGCCAAATTTCCGGAACCGCCGATGCTGCCTGACGACATCGACGGCAAACTCGCGGCGCGGCAGGTCGAGGTACTGTGCGACGGCATCTGCGACGCCTTCGTGCTGCTGTTCATGGAACGCCAGCGGCCGGAGGAGCATCGAAGCCAACCCTGGATGGCCCGCCAGCAACGGAAAATCGACGGCGGCCTCGCCGAACTCGCTCGGATTGCCGGCGAACGGGACTACCTTGTCGGGAACCGCTTCGGTCTGGCCGATATCGCCGCCGGAACAGTGACCGGATACCTGTCCGTACGCTGGCCGGATTTCCCCTGGCGCGGCCGCCATCCGAACCTCGCCGAACTCAGCGACCGCCTGGAAAAGCGGGCGTCGTTTCGCGAAACAATTCCTTACCCGCAGACATTCCGCGACCGGATCGTCTGATCCCGGCGGCCGGGCATGGCAGCCCGGATGAAACCGCTTGGCTCGCCACGGCTTCGACGCGGCCGTGCCTCGTAGTCGCCGCGTTCCAACACCATATACGCCCGAGGGTGATGGAAGGATGTCGTCGATGGCAAACCGGTTCCACTTGCGTTGGCTGCTGCCCGTGGCTGTCCTGGGTATCGCCGCAACCCTTGGCGGTTGTATCGCCTATCCGGTCTATCCGCCTTATGGTTACGGGTACGGCGGTCCTTATTATGGCGGCGGTTATGGCTGGGGTTATGGCTGGGGTTACGGCGGCGGCTGGCGCCGCTAAGGCAACGCCGCGCACGGGCAGGGGGGCCGGAAACATCTCTGTTCCGGCGCCGTCGCAATCGGTTTGCGTCGGTATTCGCTCTGTGTCGTCGTTACGATGCTGGAAATTGCCCGGCTGCATGCGATTTCCGGGGGTTGGCGAACCGCCCGGGCCTCACACTGCGCCTGTCGAAGCACTTGTAAAGAAGCA
>JAKBCJ010000444.1 GCA_021807975.1 Pseudomonadota bacterium
CCTGGCCGCGCATAACGACGGCATGGGTGTCACCGATGTCTATGACAAAATCATCGCGGAGGTGGAGCGGCCGCTGATCCGCCTGACCCTGGCGGCGACCCGCGGTAACCAGATTAAGGCGGCGTCCATGCTGGGACTGAACCGTAACACACTGCGTAAGAAGATACGGGACCTGGAAATCCCGGTTGTGCGTGGTTTGATGTAATGACCCAAGCAGTCTGGCATTGCCGCGGCCGGCCGAACGGGCAGCGGGGACCGGGGCCGGGTTCGCCGATGCGGCCGCGCGGGACGCCGTTGCCATGTCGGAAGGCGTGAACCTCCCCGTCGAAAGCCCCGGCCGGAAGGCGATGACGGTGGACGTCATCTCCGAACCCAGGCTGTCATTCGCCGGCAGGCTGGGCGACATCATGCTTGGGAAGGGCATGACCCTGGCCCTGACCGCGATGGCACTGATGGTCGGCCTCGCGACGTTTATCATCCTTGCCCGCGGCTCCCCCTTGGGGTGGCGGCCCGGCGTTGGCGTGGGCCTGGTGCTGGCTAACCTGTCCGTCCTGCTGCTGCTGGGTGCGATCCTGGCCGGCCGGCTGACACGGGTATGGGTGGAGCGCCGGAGAGGCTCCGCCGGATCGCGGCTGCATGTGCGGCTGGTGTTCCTGTTCAGCGGCGTCGCCGTGGCGCCCACCATCGTCGTGGCCTGCTTCGCGGTCGCGTTCTTCCACTTCGGCATCCAATCCTGGTTCAACGATCCGGTGCGTGAGACCCTGGCCGAATCGTTGCAGGTATCGCGCGGTTACCTGGAAGAACATCGCAACAATATCCGCGCGGTGGCGCTGGAGATGGCGAACGATCTGGCGCGGGCAGGGCGGTTCCTGTCGGCCGATCCCACGGTTTTCGCCGAGGTTCTGGACACCCAGACCACGCTGCGCGGCCTGACCGAGGCGGTCATCTACGAACCCACCACCGGCCAGGTGCTCGCCGCGGCCGGTATCTTCGTAGGCATGGGCGTGGAACCGCCGCCGCAATCGGCCACCGATCAGGCGATGAACGGCGATGTGGCGATCCTGAATGCCGGCGGCGGCACACGGGTGCGCGCGGTGGTCCGGCTGGAATCGACTCCGGCCCTGATGCTGATGATCGGCCGGCCGATCGACCCGACCATCCTGGGTTACATGCAGCGCACAGAACAGGCGGTGTCGGAGTATCAGCGCCTCGATCAGAACCGGTCGTGGCTCCAGGTCGCGTTCGCCTGGATTTTCGCCATCGTTGCCCTGCTGGTGTTGCTGGCGGCCGGGCTGATCGGTCTTATCATCGCCAATCAGATTGCCCGCCCGGTGGGCATGCTGATCAGCGCCGCCGAACGGGTGCGAAGCGGCGATCTGTCCGTGCGCGTGCGGGAAGCATCCACCGGCGACGAACTGGCGGGGCTGTCACGCGCCTTCAACCGCATGACCGGGCAGCTTGGCGCGCAGCGGGCCGAACTGATGGACGCCTACAGCCAGATCGATGAGCGGCGGCGATTCACCGAAACCGTATTGGCCGGTGTTTCCGCCGGGGTCATCGGGCTGGATGCAAAGGGCCGTATCGAATTGCCTAACCGCACGGCGGATGAGCTGCTGGGCCGCGATCTTCTGGCCATGACCGGCCGTCCGCTGTCCGAAGTCGTCCCCGAATTCGCGGTCCTGTTCAACGAAGCCGCCGCATCGCCGGAAAAGGCCCGCACGGCGGAAATCCAGACTGGCCCGGCGAATCACCGGCGCATTCTGCTGGTGCGAATCGGGGCCGAACTCTCGGGTGGCCGTACCGATGGATTTGTAGTGACATTCGACGACATCACGGAATTGCAATCGGCCCAGCGCAAGGCCGCCTGGGCCGACGTCGCCCGGCGCATCGCGCATGAAATCAAGAACCCGCTGACCCCGATCCAGTTGTCGGCGGAACGGCTGAAACGCCGGTTCACCAAGGAAATCCAGTCCGACCCCGAGACGTTCTCCCAGTGTGCCGATACCATCATCCGCCATGTCGGCGATATTGGCAGAATGGTCGATGAATTCTCGGCTTTTGCCCGAATGCCCCAGCCGGTCATCAAACCGGAGGACGTCGGCCGCATCGCCCGCGAGGCCCTGGTTCTGCAAAAAACCGCACGCCCGGGCATCGCTTGGCTGACGGATATCCCCGAACGCGGGCCGGTGGCACCATGCGACCGGCGGATGATGCGTCAGGCACTGACAAACTTGTTGCAGAATGCCGCCGATGCCGTTGCCATGCGTGAAGGCGCTGGTCACATCGCGCTGACGGTGCAAGACCTGCCGGGCGAAATCCGAATCATGGTTGGCGACGACGGAGTCGGCCTGCCAAAAGACGACCGCGCCCGTTTGACGGAACCATATGTAACGCACAAGCCGAAGGGAACCGGATTGGGACTGGCCATCGTGAAAAAGATCATGGAAGACCATGGCGGCGGCCTGCTGCTCGGGGACCAGCCAAACGGGCCGGGCGCGATCGCCAGCCTGGTGCTGCCGCGGGTGATGGCCACCGCACCGGAGATACTGCATGACGCATGACATCCTGATCGTCGATGACGAGCCCGATATCCGGATGCTCATCGAAGGCATCCTGCGGGATGAGGGCTACGACACGCGCGGCGCCGGGGATGCCGAGTCCGCGGTCGCGGCCTTCCGGGCGCGCCGGCCCTCGCTGATGATCCTGGACGTGTGGCTGCAAGGGTCCCGCATGGATGGGATCGGCATCCTGGAAACTGTTCATAACGAAGATCCGCATCTGCCGGTGGTGATGATCTCCGGCCACGGCACCATCGAAATGGCGGTTGGCGCGATCCAGCAGGGCGCCTACGATTTCATCGAAAAGCCGTTCCAGTCCGACCGTCTGCTGCTGGTCGTGCGGCGGGCGCTGGAAGCAGCGGCACTGGCGCGCGAAAACGCTGAACTGCGGCTGCGCGCCGGCCCCGAGGCAACACTGACCGGCGATTCGCCGCTGATCGTGCAACTGCGATCGCAAGTGGAACGCGTGGCGCCCACCGGATCGCGTGTGATGATCTCCGGTCCCGCCGGCTCCGGCAAGGAAGTCGTCGCCCGGATGATCCACGCACGTTCCCGCCGGGCGACCGGGCCGTTCGTGGCGATGAACTGTGCGACGCTGAACCCGGGGCGGTTCGAGGAGGAACTGTTCGGGATGGAGGCTGGCAGCGATCCCGTCGCCCACCCGCGCCGAGCGGGCGTTCTGGAACGCGCGCATGGCGGCACGCTGGTGTTGGACGAGGTGTCCGACATGCCGATGGAAACCCAAGGCAAGATCGTCCGGGCATTGCAGGACCAGACGTTCGAGCGTTTGGGCGGATCGGCGCGCGTGAAGGTCGATGTGCGCGTGCTGTCCACCACCAATCGCGATCTGCAATCGGAAATCGCCGCCGGACGGTTCCGCGAGGATCTGTTCTATCGCCTGTCGGTGGTTCCGGTGCGCGTACCCGCTCTGCGGGAACGGCGCGAGGATGTGCCGTTCCTGGCACTGCATTTCATCGAACGCTCGGCGGAATCCTCCGGGATTCCCTTGCGGGCCTTGTCGGCCGACACGCTGGCGGCGCTGCAGGCCTACGACTGGCCAGGCAATGTCCGTCAGTTGCGCAACCTGATGGATTGGCTGCTGATCATGGCGCCGGGTGCGGCCAGCGAGCCGATCCGCGCGGACATGCTGCCGCCGGAAATCGGGTCCAGGGCGCCGGCCTTGCTGAACATCGACCCCGCCGCCGACATCATGTCTCTGCCGCTGCGCGAAGCCAGGGACTTGTTCGAAACGCAGTATTTGCACGCTCAACTGCTGCGGTTCGGCGGCAACATTTCCCGCACCGCCCAGTTCGTCGGCATGGAACGGTCTGCCTTGCACCGGAAGCTGAAGCAGCTTGGGGTCAATTCGGACGAACGGGTGGGGGGATAGGGCGCGGGGAAACAACCACTCTCGC
>JAKBCJ010000445.1 GCA_021807975.1 Pseudomonadota bacterium
CATCGGTAACAACTCGGTGAACAGATAAGTATAGAGCGGCGGCCACTGGCCGACGGCGCGCAATGCGTCCATCCGGGCCTGCTCCTCGGCGGAGACCTGGCGGGCGTATTTGCCCCTCCAGCCGCAGTGGCGATCCTGGCTCATCATGATCTGGGCGCGGTGTCCGTTGCGCACCAGCCGCACCAGGTTGTCGGCGCGCACCTCGTCTGGCTGGAACCGCAGCAGGCCGATGCGATCGAAACCGATATACGATCCGCCATCGACGATACGCTGGTGATACGCCGGATCGGCGTTGCCGCAGCAATGCCCGATCAGGCAACGATGCGCGGCTACGCCGCCGGCCGCGAAGGCGGCCTGTTGTTCCGGCCCCGCATGACCGTCCTGCGTGTGGGTGATGATCGGCACGCCCGTCGCTTTTTGCGCGACGCAGGCGGCATCGAGGAATTTCTGTTCCAGCTTGGTAATCGCGGGTGCCCCGGTGGCGACCTTGATCGCGCCGGCCCGCACGCCGGTATCGCCAATGCCGTGAACGATTTCGCGGATATACAGCTCCGCGATTTCCTCCACCGTGCGGGCGCGCCAGTAGATCGGCAGGCCCATTTCCTCGAAGTAGAAGCCGGTGGTGCAGACGACGTTCATCTCTGACTTCTCGGCGATTTCCTTCATCAGCGCGGCGTCGCGGCCCAGTTCGATCGGGCAGGGATCGACGAAGCTGCGTACCCCGTGGTCGGTTCGCAGTTGTTTCAACCGGCGCACGGCTTCGGCAACGAAAGCGGGGCGGTCGAATGTGGCCAGCGGGTCGAATTCGGCGCCGGAGAATGCGATGAACAGATGCTCGTGCATTAAAGTGCGGCCGAGCTGGTCGAGGCCGATGGGGCCGGTGACGGTTTGAACCTGCATGGATTGTTTCCCCTAGTTTGTTCCCGTGATGTCTTGCCACAGGCGCCGTTCCTCGCCGCGTGGATCGTTCTCTATCCGGCAGGCGGTGTCCAGGACCAGGGTCGCCCGCGTCGATGCGTCATAGGCCGGCCATGCTGGAACCGACGCGTGCTCCGGGCGGCCGTTGCGGGCGAATGCCGCCCAAACCGCCGACATGGTATCGGACAGCGCCTGTGCCGCGGCACTACCGCCGGTGGCGTTGGTCAGGTCCAGCGTATTGAACACGAACGGGACATCCATCGCATGCGGCGCCATGAGCTTGCCGCCCAGCACCGGAGTTTCCCACTCGAACGAATACATCCATACCGGTGCTCGGTTTAGCGCCGCCCGGCGTTGCGCCAGCACCAGGGAGCGGATGCGGAAATTGCAATCCGTCGTCACCGCGATCAGCCGTTCGGCCGGGTTCAGCGCGGAATACAACCGCCCATACACATCCAGCACGCGGTCCGTATCGGCCCCGGCGATCGCCTGGACCCGCTGGCGCATTTCGGGTTCCGTCAGCGTCCGGTCCCACACCTTGTCCACCACGGCGAGGAAATTCGCCGTCTCGGTTTTCATGTCCCCGATAATGACCGGGACGTCGGCACAGACGGCGGACGCGGCCGGATCGAACGGTTGGGCCGGCAGCACATCGCCGTCCACCACCGGCCCGAACGGATAGCGGTCGAACAGCGGGAATGGGGAGGCGCCCAGTGCCGCCGAAGCCGGCTCGACCGCCGCCAGCAACCGCGCGACCGGCAGGGTCTGTAACTGTTCGACGGTGCCCACCCCAAGGTGGCGCAGCACGCATTCGGTCAGTGCCAGCGCGCGTTCTTTGGTCCGCAACCGCACCGCCGCGCCGCTTTGGATGATCGCCCGATGGAACAAGCCTTTCGCGCCGGGCATCGCCAGCAGAGCCGAGACCTTCGCGCCGCCGCCCGATTCGCCGAAGATCGTGACGCAGCCGGGATCGCCGCCGAACATGGCGATATTGTCCCGCACCCATTCCAGCGCGGCGACCATGTCCAGCGTGCCGGCATTGCCCGAACGGGCGTCGCCGCCGATGCCGGATACGTCCAGGTGGCCGAAAATGTTCAGCCGCTGGTTGACCGTCACCACCACAACGTCGTTCTTCGCCGCCAGCCGGCTGCCCCGGGTCCGGGGCGTGTTGGCATTGCCGTATGCAAAAGCCCCGCCATGGAACCACACCATGACCGGGCGCTTGCCGATGGTGCCCGGCGTCCAGACGTTCAGGGTCAGGCAGTCCTCGGTTTCCGGTGAGGCATCGGCTTCGCCGGAGAAATTCTCCAGTTCCGGCCGGGTTGCCGGTCGCAGGCCCGCCTGCGGCGCTTTGCCGGCGAAGACGGTGCAGTCGCGGGTTCCTGTCCAGGCGGCCACCGGCTGCGGCGGACGAAACCGGTTCGCGCCGGCAGTCGAGGCGGCATAGGGGATGGTCCGGAACTCCAGGGTGCCCTCGACCACGGACCCACGCACTGTACCGGACGCCGTTTCCACGCTGTTCATCGCCGTTTCCTTATTCCCGGCGCAAGCATGCCGGAGGATCGGGCCGGATGGAATGGGCGGGCCGGTTGAAGCGATGCCTTCCGAACGCTGACCGGCGCCATCGCGCTATTGTTCGTCGGAAGCGGTATCCACAACCGGCACTACAGGCCGCTTCCGCCTGCCGCCGCGCCGGAGGTCGAAGAACACCAGCGCCGCCGGGATGGCCGCCGCGAACTGGAATGTGGCCTTGAATGCCAGCATGAAGCTCTCGGGTGCGGGGGTGCGCAACGACTGGAACACCAGCATCAGCACCGTGGCACCGGTGACGGTGCCGATGGTGCGTGTCGCCATTCCCAGCGCGCCGGCCACGCCGCGTTGCTGGATCGGGATCACGGAGGTGACGATGTCGAAATACGCCACCTGAAACAGGCCGACCCCGATGCCCTGCACGCCCATTGACATGGCCAGGATCGGGATATCCGGGATGGCTCCGGACAGCGAAATCCCGAACAGGCCCACGCTGCTCAATGCCGTCCCGATCACCGCGATCAGCCTGGGCTTGTGGCCGCGTGCCAGTCGGGCGGCCATGGGTGCGGCGATCACGATCCCCAGCGGCGAGCAGGCCAGCACCAGGCCGGCGGCCGGCAGCGACAGGCCGGGGACGCGGCTGAGGTAGAACGGCGCCAGCAGCATGATGGAAAATGCCGACAGGTTGATCAGCACATTCATCAGGTTGACGACCGCGAAGTCGGGATCCTTGAACGGACTGAAGTCGATGATCGGTTTCGCGGTCCGGCGTTCCTGACGGTAGAACAGCGCGAACGCCGCCACGGCCAGAACGGCGAACACGGCGGTTTCCGGGGCTGGTGCGCGCAAGCGGTTCAGCGCCAGCAGCATGAAGCTCAGTCCCGCTGCCAGCAGCGCGCCGCCGGCCGCGTCGAACGGTTCGGGTGCGCCGCGCACCGGGCGGGGCAGGGTCCAGGCCAGCGCGAAGGCCGCCGCGGCGACCGGCGCCCGGAAGCTGAACACCGCGCTCCAGCCGAAACGCTCCACCAGCAGCCCGAACAGCGATGGACCCAGCGCACCGCCGATGGCGAACATCATCATGTAGCGGGCGAGGATCTGGGTGCGCATCGTCTCGGGGAACAGGCTGGTGGCCAGGGCGGGGCCGCAGGACAGGATCAGTCCGGCGCCGATGCCCTGGACGACCCGTCCCGCCAGCAGGGCAGGGTAGGTCGGTGCTAATGAACACAGGGTAAAGGCTATGGCGCTGATGGCGGTGCCGAACAGGAACACCCGCCGGTAGCCAAGCATGTCGCCGATGCGTCCGAAGGTCAGCATCAGGCTGGTCTGGGTCAGCACATACGAAATCACGATCCACTGGATCATTGGGATCGGCAGCCCGAACCGCGCGACGATGGCCGAGAAGTCGATATTCACCGCTGAATCCAGCGGTACCACCAGGGTTCCCAGACCGACGATCAGCAGCGGCCAGATTGGCGACCTTGTCCCCGGCACAGGCGAGGCAGCAGCACT
>JAKBCJ010000446.1 GCA_021807975.1 Pseudomonadota bacterium
AAGATCGGATCCGGCGTTGGGCTCGCTGTAGCCCTGGCACCAGATATGTTCGCCGGACAGGATTTTCGGCAGGAAATGCTGCTGCTGATCCGGACGGCCGAACTTGATCAGCAGCGGGCCGATCATCGTCATGCCCATGTCGTTCAACCGAGCACAGCCGTAGCGTTCTTTTTCTTCGAGGAAGATGAGTTGCTTGCTGGCGGAAATGCCCATGCCACCGAATTCCGCCGGCCAGTTGGGGCAAAGCCAGCCTTTTTCGGCCAGCTTCATGTACCAGGGCTTGTTGTCCTTGAAATGCAGGCGCTGCGGCGGGTTGCGGATGTCCGCCGGGTAGTTGGCTTCGATCCAGGTTCGGACGTGAAGACGGAAGTCTTCATCGGTCAGGGAGTCGAGGTGGGGTTCGGCGGTCATTGGCGTTCTCCTGTCCCGGTCCGTGTCCCCGGGGAGCAACTTTATCCGGAATGTCTGCCCGATTACCTGAATGGCGGCAACCAAGCTGCCCGCGCTGTTTGTCCGCTTCTGGCACAGACCCGGAAGCCGCATGATACCGGTCGGTCAATTCAATGAGCAGTGCCGGCCGCACGCGGAAATTGGTGGTACTTAGTCATGCCAAAGCGGTTGGAAGGTCAACGAATCCCCGTCGCGCCGCGACAGGTCGGTGCCCGTGGCGGCGAGGCTCGCGGCAAGATCGTCCGGGATGGGGAGAACGGCGTTCATGGCGGAAATTTAGGTCGCCAACGTCGAAACGTCACGCTGTTTCGACGTTGGCGACCCGCCCGCCCGCTAAACAAACGGTGCCGGCTTAGCCTCCCGGAACGGCGTCCCGCTCTCCGCCAGATCGCGCAGCAGCTTCGATGGCGCCCAGCGTTCCCCATACTGCTGATGCCAGGACGCGATCTGGTTATAGACCTCGCGCACGCCGATCCCGTCCGCCCAGTACATCAACCCGCCGCGATACCGCGGGAACCCGAACCCATGCAGCCACATCACATCCACATCGGACGCTCGGTAAGCCTTCCCCTCCTCCAGGATCTTGCAGGCTTCGTTCACTGAACTGAACAGCAGGCGCTGGAGGATTTCGGTCGGCGTGAACTCCTTTTGCGGCACGCCCATTTCAGCGGCCACCGATTTGATGATCGCCGCGACCTCGGGGTCCGGATGCGGGGTCCGGTCGCCTTTTTCGTAACGATACCACCCGGCGCCGGTTTTCTGGCCGAAGCGGCCCATTTCCACCAGTTTGTCGGCGATCGGCAGCTTGCGGTAGTTCGGGTTCGCGGCCGCGCGGCGTTTACGGCCTTCGGCGCCGATATCCAGACCCGCGAGATCACCCACCGCGAACGGACCCATCGGGTAGCCGAAATCGACCATCACCTTGTCCACCTGCTCCGGCAGGCAGCCTTCCTCCAGCAGGATGACCATCTCGCTGTTGAACGGCGCGCGCGAACGGTTGGCAACGAACCCGTCGGTGTTGCCCGCCATGGCGGAAATTTTGCCGATCTTGCGGCCCATCGCCATCGCCGTCATCAGCGTTTCCGGCGAGGCTTTTGTCGGACGCACGACTTCCAGCAGTTTCATCACGTTGGCGGGCGAGAAGAAATGCGTGCCGGCGACGTATTCCGGGCGTTTGGTGACCGACGCGAGTTCGTCCATGTCCAACGCGGAGGTGTTGGAGAACAGGAATGCCCCCGGCTTCATCACTTCGTCCAGCTTGGCGAAGACCGGCTTCTTCACGTCCATTCGCTCGAAGATCGCCTCGACAACGACGTCACACTGGGCAATGTCTTCATAGCCGCCGACGGGATGGATGCGCGCCAGGCGGCGGTCCATTTCATCCTGCGCCAGACTGCCGCGTTTGACGGAGGTCGCGTAGTTGTTGCGAATCCGCTCCATCCCGCGATCCAGGCCTTCTTGCGAGGCGTCCATGATTTTCACGTCGTAGCCGAAATCGGCGAACGACATGGCGATGCCGCCGCCCATGGTACCGGCACCGATGACGGCGGGGGCCTTGAAGTCGTACGGTGCGACATTGGTGGGCAGGTCGGGCAGCTTGGCGACCTCCCGTTCGGCGAAGAAGGCGTAGCGCAGGGCCTTGGCTTCGTCGGCGGTTTCCAGTTCGGCGAACAGTTCGGCTTCCTTGCGGATGCCGGCGTCGAAATCCAGTGTGCAGGCGGCCTCGACGGCGGCGATGCAGTGGTACGGGGCTTTCTGGTTGCGGGCCTTGCGGGCGATGGACTTGCGCATCGCGTCGAAAATGCCGGGTTCGGCGGAGACGGTTTTGTCGCGCACGCGCGGCAGCGGGCGGATCGCGGCAATTTTGCGGGCATAGGCCACGGCGGCATCGCGCAGGTTCGCGCCCTCGGGCAGGACTTCATCGAGGATGCCGAGTTTGGCGGCTTCGGCGGCCGGGACGTGGCGGCCGGATGTGATCATGTCCAGCGCGGTCTGCGCGCCGACCAGCCGCGGCAGGCGCTGGGTGCCGCCGCCGCCGGGCAGGATGCCGATCAGGACCTCCGGCAGGCCGACTTTGGCGGAGGGGACAGCGATGCGGTAGTGGCATGCCATGGCGTTTTCCAAACCGCCGCCGAGGGCGAAGCCGTGAATCGCGGCGACTACGGGCTTGGGGCTGGCGTCCAGGACGTCATACGTGCGTTCACCGATCGGGGCGCGCTTGCGGTTGGTGCCGAAGCCCCGGATGTCCGCGCCGGCGATGAAGCTGCGGCCGTCGCCCATTAAGACCATGGCTTTGATCGCGGGGTCGGCGTTGGCTTTGTTCAGGGAGTCGATGATGCCCTCTGACACACCTGGCCCGAGCGCATTGACGGGCGGGTAGTTGACGATGATCAGGGCGACGTCGCCGTCTTTTTCCAGACGGACGACGGGGGAGTCTGACATGGTTCGGTTTCCTCTCGCGGTTGGGCGGCAGGATAGGCGGGGTTGGGGGCGGCGTCTATTCGGCGGCCCGGGACAGGCGGATCGATGGGCCGTTGCCCCTTGCACGTTCCAGGGTGGATGCCCTCATTACCCGGCGGCGCCCGGCGTTGGCGGCATCCGCTCAAAGAGGCCCGAAAGCGGGCGGACATGCGGTGGAAGCAACCCAGCGGGTGCCGAATGGGGCTTTCCGCGCGGCGGAGGCTTCTTTATGACGCGCGGCACGGACAAATAAGGGACCGTAACAAATGGCGGGTATGGATATTTTGGCGTCTGCCTTCAATGGCGCCAACGCAGCGTTTCTGGCCGACCTTTATGCACGATGGGTCGGCAGTCCATCCTCCGTCGATCCTAGTTTTGCCGATTTGTTCGCCGCCATGAACGAAGAAGCCCGCGCCGTGCTGGAAGACGCCAGCGGCGCATCCTGGGCGCCCCGCCCGCGCTTCGCCGATGACGAAACGGTGCCGAAACCAGCGGTCCCCGGCGGTCTTGCCCCCGATCGGGTGCGCGCGGCCACCATCGCCTCGTTACGCGCATTGATGCTGATCCGATCCTATCGTGTGCGCGGCCATCTTGAAGCACAGCTGGACCCGTTGGGGCTGACCACCCCCGCCCCGCACGCCGAACTCGATCCCGCGTCCTATGGCTTTTCCGCCGCCGATATGGACACCCCGATTTTCATCGACAACGTGCTGGGCCGTGAAACCGCCACCTTGCGCGAAATCGTGCAGATCCTGCGGCAAACCTATTGCGGCCCTATCGGCGTGGAATTCATGCACATCCAGGATCCGGAGCAGAAATCCTGGATTCAGCGCAAGGTCGAAGGCGCGCCGTGGTTGAATTTCCTGGACGCAGGCGAAAAGCGCACCATCCTGCACCGCCTGACAGAGGCGGAGGGCTTCGAGGCGTTCTGTCAGAAGCGCTATGTCACCACCAAGCGCTTCGGGCTTGAAGGCGGCGAAGTCACCATCCCCGCCCTGCATGCCATCATCGAAACCGCCGCCGCCGATGGCGTGGTGGAAGTCG
>JAKBCJ010000447.1 GCA_021807975.1 Pseudomonadota bacterium
CCGCTGCTGAACGAGGCGGTCTGGTGGAACGAACATGCGACCGCGCTGCGGGCTTTGGGCGGGGCGAATTATGACCAACAGGCGGTGGAAGCCAACACCATGGCCAGCCCGGGCTGCAAATCGCAGCGCAGCCCCCGGCCAGCCGGCAGAACCTGACGGTGACGATCGCCAATCCGGTCGCCGGCTTATGCCGGGGTGTCCGTCAGCCTGTCTTCGCGATAAGCGACACCCGCGAACTCTCAGCTTTCCGCTCGGCGCGGCCGAGCGGGACCGGCCGTTCGACCGCACCAGCTTGCCCGGCCGAGCACCTGTGTCCTGGCCTCGTTCGAAGGTCGGCATGCCAGACGCAATGGTCGCCTCGTAGCCGTCCACACGCTGCACCAGGCGCTTGCCGCCGGCCGGCAGGTCGTGCCGCAATTCGGGATGGCGCAGCCGCAACGCGGACAGATCGACCACGTTGACGCCGGCCATCTTGCCGACCGCCAAACGCCCGCGATCGTTGAAACCGAAGAAGTCCGCCGTCTGGCTGGTCAGGCGCTTGACCACGAATTCCAGCGGGAAGCGCGGGCCGCGATGGCGGTCGCGGACCCGGTGGCTCAGCATGTAGCACGGCAACGAGGAGTCGCAGATCAGCCCGCGATGCGCGCCACCGTCGCCCGGGCCCGGGATCGTGTCGGGGTCCTTAATCATGTCGTGGACGTAGTTGGTAACCGGATAGAACAGCATCCGGTCGCCGGTCAGGTGGTCGTAGCAGAACTCGTCCGGGGTCGGGTTGGTCCTGGCGGCCATCGCCTCGACGCCGCGGCTCTGGTCGGGCTCAGGGTCGGGCGGGTCACCCAGCACATATTGCCGGCCCCGGCGCCTGGCGATCGGTGCCTGGCGATCGGCCGTTGCAGCGGCGGCAGGATGGCCAGAAGGTCCTCGGAAGCTGGCTGCGACAGGATTTCCCTCCGTGCCGCCAGATCGCGCAGATTGACATATCGTTCTTTTGAAGTAATATTATTCAGGGCGACGAAAACGGGGTGGCCGGCAACCTGTGCGGTGAGCGCTGCACCACCCGCCCGGGCCTTGCGGACGGGCGCTAAGCCGACGTCGCAATTGCCCATCAGAACCGTGCCAGGAGGATGGCGCCAGCACCGGATCCCACGTCGCCTGGCCGTCGTAATGGGTATGACTATCGATCCAGCCGGGGGTGACCAGATCGCCACGTCGCCGGTGTAGCTTTTCGCGCCCGTTCCATCGACGATCGTGCCGGCCCGCGGGACGATATTTGGGTCCCTTGGATGCTGCGTTGCGGCAGCGTTACCCGGGGTCCGGGAAGTTTCAAGTCGCGGCCGCCGCCGTCATCCGCACCGGTAGGCTGGCCATTCCGCGCAACGTGTTGTTGTAGCGCCGCTTCGGTTCCCCAACGATCTCGATGGACTCCACTTTTCGGGCGATGGCGCTTAGCACGAGTTCGCCTTCCAGGCGCGCCAGCACGGCGCCGACGCAGCCGTGAATGCCGGTACCGAACCCCACATGTCCGGCGTTGCGGCGCGCCATATCGAAGTCATCGGGACGGTCCCAGCGGCGCGGATCGCGATTGGCCGCGCCCAGGAACATCAGCACCTTGGTTCCTTCCGGCAGCATTTCATCACCGATCGTTACGTCCCGCGTGGTGGTGCGGAAAAATGTCTGTACCGGGCTTTCCAGCCGCACCGCCTCCTCGAACGCCGCCCTGGCGAGCGAGGGGTCCGCGCGCAACTGTGCCAAGGCGGCGGGAAACCGGGCGAGACAATAGACGGCGGCGCATAATCCGTTGACGGTTGTATCTACTCCGGCGGTCAGCAGGGAGCGCACCAGGACCTCGGCCTCCGCCGTGGTGAATTCGCCGGTATCGGCGGCGGCGTGGATCGCCGCGCCGAAGCCGGATCCGGTCAGTGCCTCCCGCTTGGATTGGGCCTGCACCCATTCCAGCACCGGCTCCGCATCCGCCACCGCCGCCTGGAAGAATTGGTTGCGGGGGCCGAAGCTGTTGAACACCATGTTGCCATAGGGCAACAGAAACCGTCGGTTTCCGGCAGGCATCCCAACCGCATCGGGGAATACGGTCAGCGGATAGGCCTCCGCGAGGTCGGGCACGGCATCGAATGTGCCCCGGACCAGCAGATCGTCGATCAGGCTGTCGGCAGCGGCGGCGAATGACTCCCGCAATGCCCGCACGGCGGCTGGCGACAACACCTTGTCCATCAGCTTGCGGGTCCGGTCGTGCAGCGGCGGGTCGGTTTCCAGCAGCAGGCTTGGCAGCCGCCACGGCTTTTCCTTGGCGAAATCGGAAATGCCGACACCGCGCGCGCTGCAATAGCTGCCCCAATCCGTCAGCATGCCGCGCACGTCGTCATACCGGGCGACGGCGTGGATGTCGTAACGCGGCAGATACACCACCGGCGCGGCATCGCGCATCGCGGCATGGGCGGGGTACGGATCATCGAAAAAATCCTGGCAGAACGGGTCGATATCGAGGGCCGGGATCATCGTTTCAGCCCCCCCCGCGGTTCTTTGTTGCGATTCACGCTGACGGAACGATCGATCGAAAGCATCATTGTGTTTCCTCCCGCCGCCCGGCATTTCGCGGGCTTACCACCGGACGCTAGCCCGGTTTCGCGGCGGCGGAAACTATCCGGTTATTTGCCAATGCCGGCTGTCGGACTTTAGGCTGGGGACAAAGAGGGAGAGAAGGCAATGTCCATTGCGGTAAAGCCACTGAGTCCGGCCTTTGTGGCGGAAGTCACTGGCCTGGATTTGCGGGAATCGCTGACTGGCGCCGCCGTCGCCGCGGTCGAGGATGCCATCAACCAGTATGGTGTGCTGGTGTTTCCCGGCCAGTTGATCGACGACGCGCAGCAGATGGAGTTCAGCCGGCGGTTCGGCGCGTTGGAAACCACCGTCAAACTCTACCGCAAGGACTTCGTGCCGCGGCTGGACCCGCATGTTTCCGACATCTCCAACCTCGACGAAAACAACCGCGTTCGGGCAAAAGACGACCGTTTGCGGTTGAACGGACTGGGTAACCGGTTGTGGCACTCCGACAGCAGTTTCAAGCGCGTCCCGGCCAGGTTTTCGCTGCTGTCGGCGCGCACTGTCCCCTCGGAGGGCGGGGAGACACAGTTCGCCGATATGCGCGCGGCCTGGGATGCCCTGGAGGAGCGGAAGAAGGCGTTTCTGGACGGCTTGATCTGCGAACACACGCAGTTGTTCTCCCGGGCGAAGATCGGCTTCACGGATTGGTCGGAGGAGGAGCGCGTCAGGATGGCCCCGGTGCCGCAACTAATGGTGCGAACGCATCCTGGATCCGGGCGGAAGTCGCTGTATCTGTCCTCGCACGCCGGGCGCATTCGCGGGATGGAAGAACCGGAGGCGCGTATGCTGCTGATGGACCTGATCGAGTTCGCGACCGAACCGCGGTTTGTCCATACGCATCGCTGGACGGTCGGGGATCTGGTGATGTGGGACAACCGCTGCACGATGCACCGCGCCCGGGAGTATGACGAAACCCGGGTGCGCGATTTACATCGCACGACAGTCTCCGACGGGGTGCCCACGGTGGCGGAGTTGGCAGCCTGATACTTGCCGCGACTTGCCTTGGCCAGGTTCCGGACTTCCGGGCTTCTGTATTCAGGCCCCCGAATGCCCCTCTGGGCAAAAAATCGGCGGAAACACGGCTTGGCGCATCCGCGATGGCCGCGCCCGCCGCAGCATGGATGGCGACGACGAGCACGGCCATGACGGCGTCGAGCAACCGCGCCTGTTTCGGCACGGTTGTTTCGCCACGGTCTTAACCAAACGCCGGGTCGTTTCAATCGCGGCGGAAAGTGCCGTTATCGACGGCCGTGAAGTCGGATCGGCTGATACCGATATCCCACAGTTCCCGGTCACTGAAGCGCAGGAGATCCGCCATATCGCGGTCATG
>JAKBCJ010000448.1 GCA_021807975.1 Pseudomonadota bacterium
TCGGCGCCGGCAGGCCGCGGAAGGCGCCGAAGTGGGAAACGAAGCCCTCAACCAGGAAGCGCGCCAGCGCCTCGTTGTCGGTTAAGCACAGATGGGCCTGCTCCGGTGGCGGGTTCGCCGCCTGCGGCGCGCGCAGCAGCACCAGCGCATGGCCGCGCCCGTGCGGCGAGAGGACCACGCGAAAGAAGCTGGCAAGCGCGACGAATGGTCCGTCCTCGCGTTCCTTCAGCGAGATGCCGGGATTCTCTCCCGACCATTCGACGGTGCCGGGAAATAGAATCGGGTCCGCCATGTTGTCCTCCCTTGATGTTGTCATCGGATTGGGGCCGGCACCGCGCTGGCCGTCTTCTGGTCGACGATGCCGGGGCTCCGGCGGGATACGGCGCGCGGGTGGCGAAGTCGCCGTGTATGCTCGCGTGCGCGCATTGGGAATACGCCGGTCGTCGGCCCACCGGGACCGATCAGTTCGGCGAGCGTAGAACGCCCCAGCTCCGCCATGAAGGCCTGCTCCGCCCGCCGTAGCGCCCCTTGCAGCAGACAGCACCGGCCGAGCACACAGGCATCGGCACCTGCGAAGCAGGGGGCCAGGTTCATGTCCGGCTCGGCGCCCCGCACCACGGCGGCAAGATTGATCGCCGCCGGCGGCTTGGCCAGGCGGATGCCGCCATGGCGCCCGCGCAGGGTTTCAATTTCACCCGAGAGCGCCAAGTGCCGCACGACCTTGTTCAGATGGGCCGCGGAGACATCGTAGGCGGCCGCGATCTGGCCCACGGTCACGATCCGTCCCGGGTGCAAAGCCAAATACATCAGCACGCGCAGCGTATAGTCCGTGTAGGTTGTCAGGCGCATCGGTCAGCCGAACAGCAGGACGGCGCCGACGATCACGACGAGGTTCCAGACCAGGATGTTCACCAGGGTGCGAACCATCATCCGGTCTTCCTCCTCGGTGATCCCGAGGGCCGAGCAGGCCGCGTTTCCGGGGAGAAAGAAGGTACGAAGAAGCAGGCTTCCCATGACGACGTTTCCTGAACCAGCAATCTCAGTACCTATTATGGGGTTGTCGGTGACCTAAAGCAATATCCATAATGCCGATTTCTGGCCTGCGGCCGGCAACCTACGCGGATCACCCCGTGCGCTTACGGGTTAGCCAGTCGATCACCGGCGCCGCGCTCCGGTCCGGCGGGAATACCGGGTAGAACACCGTCTCGATCACGCCCGCGCGCACCACGAGGGTCAGGCGGCGGAGCAGACGCAGGCCGCCGGCGGTGAACGTCGGCAAACGCAGCGCCGCGGTCAGGCCGAAGCCCACGTCGCTGAGCAGGGCAAAGGGTAGCTTGAGCCGTGTGGCCACTTCCTTCTGCGTCGCCGGCGGCTGGGTGCTGATCCCGAAGACGACAGCGCCGAGAGCGACCAGGTGTTGATGGTGATCGCGGAAGTCGCAGGCTTGTGCGGTGCAACCGCGTGCGCCGGGAATCCGGTCCCACCCCGGCGGTGGCGGTGCGTGGGCCTCGCTGGCGCGCGGGAAGCAGTAGAGCACTGTCCAGGCCGAACTGGGGCGGCCGGGATCGACCATCCCTCCAGTGGTTGCGGGGAGCGCCAGGGTGGGGATCCGCAGTCCGGGCAGATGACGGCAGGCGCCGTCATCGGGCGGCACCGGCAGGTCGGGTGGGAGAATGCGTGGATCGCTCATCTGCATCGCCTCCTGGCGGTTGGGCCGGTACGCCTCCGGCCGTGTCGAGCGGGGCTTGTTCCCGAAGTGTCGGTGCCTAAATAGGTACTTGTTATGCCTCTTATAGCGACCTTGGCCGGATATGTCTTGCACGATGGATCGTGGCGTCCGGATCGGCCCGGTATGTGGCGCCGCGCGAGCGATCGCGGACAGGCCGGTCCCGTGAGCCGGCACCGTGCACGCCTCGGTCTGGTCGCTCCCGTGCATGAAGCGACGGGCCCGAGGCAGACCTGGAGACTGATCATGGCGAATAACGTCGGTAGCGTGGATCGGATTCTTCGTATCGTTGTCGGTCTGGTGCTGGTAGTCCTGGCCGCAACTCACACGGTCGGGATATGGGGCTGGGTCGGGGTGGCGCCGCTGGCCACCGGGCTGCTTGGCCGGTGCCCGGCGTACACGCTGTTGGGGATCAAGACCTGCAAATCAGCGAAAGCCTGATATGCTGCTCTATGACGCCGCGCGGCCAAACCCGCGGGCGGTGCGCATGGCGCTGCTGGAAAAGCACATCACGGTGCCGTCGCGCGATGTGGACGTGGATGGGGGCGAGAACCGCCGCCCCGATTTCTTGTCCGCAACCCGGGCGGCCAGGTGCCGGTGCTCGTCCTGGACGATGGCACGAGGCTGGCGGAATCGGGGGCGGTCTTTCAGTATCTGGAGGAACAATTCCCCGATCCGCCGCTGATCGGCTGTACGGCGGAGGAACGCGCCCTCACGCGGATGTGGCAGCGCCGGATCGAGCGGCGAATCACCGAGCCGCTCTATGCGGCGTTCCACTACGGCCCGGCGGTGGAGATGTACCGGACCCGGATGGTCGTGTTGGCGGAATGTGCGAACGGGTTCAAGACGTTGATGCTGGACGGGATGGCGTGGCTCGACGCCCTGTTAGCGGGCGCGACCGCGGTGGTCCCGGAACAGCTCACCGTCGCCGATATCGGACTGTTTGTGGCGCTGGATTTCGCGGCCAGCATCGGCTTGCCGATGCCGACGGGCTTGCGTCATCTGGAGCGTTGGTTTCAGGCAACGACGGAGCGTCCGGCGGCGCGCGCCAGCCTGCATCCCAGATCCTCGCAGACCGGCGTGCATTATTGAGCCGGGCCATAGCCAACCGCGACAGGAAACCCATGGCCGATCGCAGGCCGCAAGGATCCCATTCGTTTGCAGCTTCCATCGCCATGGTAGGGCAGGCCGGGACTCCGCAGGCTTCCGTGACGTCGCGCTCCGAGCAGTCTGGCGCGCAGGTGTCCCGCGCATTCGCAGGAACCTCGAAAGTCGAGCGTGGGTGAAACATGGTACGACAATATGGATAAGGACTCGATATTCTACACCATAGGCCACTCCACCCGGTCCGTGACCGAGCTCGTTCGTCTGCTCCGGGAGGTCGGGGTCGATTTCATCGTCGATGTCCGCTCCATCCCCCGTTCGCGGACGAACCCGCAGTTCAACGCCGAGACGTTTCCCGATACCCTGGCCGGTGACCAGATCGGCTATCGCCATGTCGCACGGCTTGGTGGCCTGCGCGGCCGGCTAAAGGAACAGGCTGTGTCGGGAAACGGTTTTTGGCAGAACGCCAGCTTTAGGAATTACGCCGACTACGCGGCCACGCCCGATTTCGGGGCGGGCATGGCGGAGCTGCATGATATCGGACGCGACCATGTGTGCGCCGTCATGTGTGCCGAGGCGGTTTGGTGGCGCTGTCATCGTCGCATCATCACCGATTATCTGCTCGCCGACGGCCATCCGGTGTTCCACATCATGGGGCCAGGGAAAATCGAGCGCGCCAACCTGAACCCGGCCGCCGCCCGGCAGGCGGACGGCACGCTACAATACGCCGGCTCCGGCGCCTGAAACGCCGCCAAGGCAGCCTGGAAACTTCATGGCCGAATCCCAAGGCCCTGTACGCTGGAATGACCGCGGCCCGCCACTGAAAACCCGGGAGAGCCCGCGTTGAGAACCGCCCTCGCCATCCGCCACGTCCATTTCGAAGACCTTGGCAGCTTTGCCGCCCCGATCGCGGCGGCGGGCTACCAAGTTCGCTATCTCGACCCGGGCCTCGACGAACTGCGGCTACGAGACATCGCGGCAGCCGACTTGCTGGTGGTCCTGGGAGGCCCTGTTGGCGTCTATGAGGGCCACCTCTACCCGTTCCTTGACGAGGAACTCGGCCTGCTGCGGTGCCGACTTGCGGCGGGCGCACCGACGCTCGGCATCTGCCTGGGT
>JAKBCJ010000049.1 GCA_021807975.1 Pseudomonadota bacterium
AGCTGAATCTGTACCGATCCTCTGATTCGCGTCACGGGGGACGGTATGAACGAGACGGCAGAAGCTTGCCCGGCATTCGCTGAGATAGTTGTTTTTCTGAGACATTTCAAGGCTCTTGAGGACCCCCGCCAATTTCAACACCATCAGGCACATGGCCCTTAACCTCGCCCGTCAGGCCAAAGGCAAACTATCCTTCAATCTCGCACGTCATGCCGCCGCCCGGGACGACGGGTTCCTCGTCCAAATGGTCAAGGGATAATCCCTTCACCCGATTCCCGGGGGCTTTATCAGTTGTTAACCTTTTTGCCGGATGCTGGCCCCATGCAGCGGCTGGATTCCCTGGATGGTTTACGCGGTGTCTTGGCTGCCTATGTGCTGCTTGGGCATATGGCGCCGTTCGCGCCGCTGCCCGCGTGGCTGCAAAGCGCGGTGTCCCACGGCGGCGCCGCGGTCGATTTGTTCTTCGCCCTCAGCGGCCTGGTGATCGCCCAGTCGCTGTCGCGTGCCGGAGGCCGCGCCGCACCGTTCCTGATCGCCCGGGTCGCCCGCATATTCCCGGTGTTTCTGCTTGCGTTCGCGGTGGCCGTCGCGGTGGCGCCGCTGCCCTGCGGGTACGAATTCATGCCCTGGATCGCCCCCGACAGCCCGGTGCGCGACATTTGCGTCTCTGTATGGCCAAGCGCATGGCTGGCGGAAATCGGCACGCATCTGACGATGACGCACGGGCTGTTTCCAGCCGCGGTGCTGCCGGATGCCTGGATCGGCTTTCTGGGTGCCGCATGGAGCCTGTCCGCCGAGTGGCAGTTCTATGTGGTGGCCCTGCTGGCGGCGCGGCGTCGCGCCGGGCTGTGCTGGATCTTGCTGGCGCTGGCGGCGGCGGGGACCGTGTGGCGCCTGGCGGGGCCGGATGCCTGGCAGTTCAGCCGGGCGTTTTTGCCGAACAAAGCGCAGTTTTTCGCGTTAGGTGCGGCAAGCGTGGCGGTTGTGGAGTGGGAGGACGGTGCCTGGCGGCGCTACGGACTGGTTTTCGCCGTTACGATGGTTTTGTGCGCGACGCTGGGAACCGTCGGCAAACTGCTGCCGCCGCTGGCCTGGACGCTGTTTCTGGCCGCGCGGGCCGCCCCCGCGACGGCGCGCGCGGTGGCCGTCGTGTTCGCCAACCGCTCGGCGCGCTACCTGGGCGCGATTTCCTACTGTCTGTATCTGGTAAACGAGCCGATCCACAAAATCGCCGGTCCCGTCGTCGGGTGGCTGGCGGGCGGCAATGGCCTGCTGTTCACCGCGTTGTGGCTGCCCGTCGCGGCCGGGGTGCCGTTCGCCGCCGCCGCCTGGCTGCATGTCTGCCTGGAAGCGCCGGCAATCCGCCGGGGACGGAAAATAGCGGGGAAGTTCGCCGCTGACGGGACCGAAGCGATTGTGCGGCACCGCGCGCGGGGCGTATAGGGACGGTAATGAAACCTCCCCATGGTAACCGCCCCGGCGGCTCTTCCCGTCCCCCGTCCGACCGGGGTCCGTATCGCGGACCCGGCGGTTCGTCCTCCCGGCCGACAGGCCAGGCGCCGCGGGGGGAAACGCGCGGCGGCTATACAAATGGCCCGGGGGGCACGCGCGACGGCCATAAGCCGCGGAATGAGGCTCCCCGACATGACGGCCCCCGGCCCGGCGGCAAGCCGCAGGCCCCGCGCGGCGAATTCCAGGCCCGTACGCCCCGCGAAGATTATAAGCCGCGCGCTCCCCGCGACGAATTCCAGCCGCGCGCTCCCCGCGACGAATTCCAGCCGCGCGCCCCGGGGTCAACGCGCCTGTCGGCGCCGCCCCAGCGCGCTCGGGAGCATGACGCCGCCCGCCATGCGCCCGACGCGCCCAAGGGCACGGTCTGGCTCTATGGCCATCATGCGGTTTCCGCCGCTTTGGCCAATCCGGCCCGCCGCCTGCGGCGCCTGCTGCTGACCGAGGAAGCCGAAGCCGCCATCAGCAAGCATTTGACGCCGCCCTGGGCCGTATCGCCCGAAAAGGTCGATCGCGCCCGCCTGGATCATCTGCTGGGACGCGACGTCGTCCACCAGGGCGCCGCGCTGCTGGCCGACACGCTGGCGCCGCCCAGCCTGCAATCGGTGCTGGAGAAAGAGGGCATCATCGTCGTGCTGGATCAGGTCACCGATCCGCGCAATGTCGGCGCCATCATGCGGTCCGCGGCGGCGTTCGGTGCCGCGGCCGTCATCACGCAGGACCGCAACGCCCCGGAGGAAACCGGCGCCCTGGCAAAGGCCGCATCGGGGGCGCTGGAAACCATGCCGCTGCTGCGGGCGGTCAACATCGCCCGCACCATCATCGCGCTGAAGGCCGCCGATGTCTGGTGCATCGGTCTGGACGCCGGCGGCAAGCCGCTGTCCGGTCCGGACTTCGCCGGCCGGCGCGTTGCCCTGGTCCTGGGTGCCGAAGGCGAGGGGCTGCGCCGCCTGACGCGCGAAACCTGTGACGAAATCGGCGGCCTGACGATCAGGGGCGCGGTGGAAAGCCTGAACGTGTCCGCCGCCGCGTCCGTGGCGTTGTATGAGCTGTCGAGGCGCTGATGCCGTTCGATCCCGGTCCCGCCGCCACGGCACTCCGCCGGATCAGGCAGGACCGGGTTCCAGTCGCGCCTCTGCCGTTCGGCGTCGCACCAACAACCAAGACGGAAGGCGCCGCGGTTCAAGCGGCGCTGGCCGGGCTGACGGGCGCGATGCCTCCCGCCGGATTCAAGATCGGCGCGACCGGTAAGCGGATGCAGGTCTATCTGGGTGTCGATGCCCCGATCGCCGGCTTCATGCGCGCCGGGGACATTTACCGCGGCCATGCCGACCTGCGGTTCGCCGACTTCATCAAGCCAGGTGTCGAATGCGAGGTCGCGGTGCGGCTGGCGTGCGATCTGAACCCCGGGCCATGTTCGCTGGAGCAGGCCACGGCGGCAGTGGGCGACTTCTTCGCCGCCGTCGAAATCGTCGAAAACCGCTACGGCGACCTCAAAGCGCTCGGTACTCCAACGCTGCTGGCGGACCAGATGTACCACTGTGCGGCGGTGATCGGCGACGGCCATGGCATGGATTGGCGCGCCCTGGATATCGGCGCCCTGCACGGACGGATCAGCCTGGATGATGGCACCGCCGATCAGGGCGTGACGACCGACCTGCTGGGCCACCCGCTGAACGGGCTGGCCTGGCTGGCAGGTTCAGCCGAGGCCGCGGCGTTCGGCGGCCTGAAAGCCGGGCAGGTTGTGATGCTGGGCAGTGTTACGCCCCCGGTTTGGCTGACAGGACCAGCAACGGTGACCGTCAGCTTCCCACCGCTGCCGGCAGTCACCGTTCGCCTGATCTGAACCCCGCGCGTAACGATGAATGCAAAGTAATGCCGCCGCCGCTTGAAGCGATCTTGTGCGATGCGTTATTCAACGGGCGCGTTCTGATTGGAACAGGAGGTGACAATGCGTGTTTCCCTACCTTCGATTTTTGCGGCCGGTGTGTTCATGGCCGCCGCAGGGGCAGTTGCACCCGCGATGGCGCAGGACAGTCAGGTGCATGTCATGGCTGTTCAACTCCCCGGCGGCGCCATTGAGCATATTCAGTATGTCGGCGACGTACCGCCCCGGGTGGTCCTCATGCCCGAGCCGGTGATGGCCGCGGTCCCGATGGTCGCGGCCGACCCGTTTGCCGCGCTGGTTCGTATTTCGGCGATGATGAACCAGCAGGTTGACGCGATGATGCGGCAAGCCTCGGTTTCCTCCGCCCCGGGCAGCGGCTTTTGCAGCCATACCACGCGGATCACGTTCCAGCCGGGTGAGGCGAGGCCCACGGTGGTATCCAGCACGTCCGGCGATTGCGGATCGGATCGCGGGCCGGGAACGCCATCCGGCGTGACGGTCCCGGCCCCCTCGGCGGCCCCGCATACGCTGGAGGTTAACGCGGCCGCTCCGGCGAGGGGCGCCGAACCGGTGCAGGTTGCCTGGAATAAGTAGACGGGGATTTTACCCCATAGGTATCGAACAGGGCTGCGACGGGTCGGCGTTTCGCCGGCGTCGCGGCCCCATTTGATGCGGCCACCTGGAATCCATACCAATCCGTGACAGGCGGGCGTACCGCCAGCCCGTGCGGTCTGGCTTTGTGATCATCGCGGGGGGATCAGACGCGAGGCTGGGGGGCGCCCGGTTGGAAGCCCCCCGTTGGCAGCCATGCGTTGCCGTTACTTGCCCCAGATCTTCTTATAAGCGTCCCGATAGCCGTTCTGCGGATCGAAAATATTCTTCGGGCCGCCATCCTTGTCGATGTTGGCTTTCACGAACAAATGCGGCGGTGCTACATACCCGCTTGCCTTTGCCCCCGCGAACGCCCGGTTCAGTTCATCGACTTCCTGCCACCCATGCAGCCTCAGCGGCTCCGCCACTGTCGCGGCCTGATACTCGCCGGAGCGGATGCGTTGGAACGCCGGTTCCGACCCATCGCCGGCTGAAATCGCGTGCGGCGGTGCATCGCCGCCAATACCGGCGGACTGCAGCGACGGTGCCATGAAATCGAACGTCAGATCGTTGACCGAAAGCGCATAGGTCCATTTCTTACCATAGCGTTGCAGCAGCGACGTCGTCAGTTGCGGCATCCGGTTGGCCGCGTCTGCCAGCGGTGTGTCCTCGACGCTTAATACTTTGCAGGTCTTGCACGCCCGGATCACGGCCGCCATTTCGTTCGACTTGGCGATGGCGATCGCATAGGCGCTGTCGGTGAATACGATGGCCCCGGCCTTACCGTCGGAGGCTGCGACCGCATAGCTGCCGGCTGCCTTCGCCACCTCCATTGGATCGGTGGTGACGTTGGTGAACAGGCCATATTTCGCGATCGGCCCTGGCACCGCCGCCGAATGCCACCCCACGACCTTGATCCCGGCTTTTTCGGCCTGCTCGATGGCCGCTGACTGCTCCGCCGCATCGATGGCGTCCAGCACCAGCCCGTCGGCCTTCAACGCGATCGCCTGCGCGATGCCGGCCGCCCGGGCATTCACCGAACCCTGGCCGTCGATCGCCCGGACTTCCCAGCCGATAACCTTGGCGGCTTCCTCGATACCCTCGCCGACGCCGCGCGCGCCGCCGTTGCGTTGATCGGTGGACACATAAACGATCAGCTTGTGGCCGACTGCCTTCGGACCCGTGGTCGGGCCGTCCCACTTCGTTACCGGCGCGGTGACCTTTTCGATATACGCCTTCGCCGCCGCCACCGCGTCGTCGGCTCGTGCGGCGCCGGCCGCCGTGATGGCCAGCAGCCCGGTCGAGGCCAGCAGCGCTGCCTTCATCAGTCGTTTTGACAACATCCGTTTCTCTCCCTTGTTATGCGGCCGCTTCGGCGCGCGATGCGCCCCTTGCCGGCCCCGATCCGCACCGTGCGGAATTTGTTACCGTAACAGTACTTTCAGGCGAGCCTGAAAGTACCGCCGTTTCTGTTTGGCCAGCGATCGCGAGACCGCTTACCGAAACGAGCGAGCCCATCCGGGTTGACCGATACGCCTAAACGTCGCGGACGCGACGCGCGGCGGAGCGCCGGCGTTGTGCGTACCCGGCAATGCCGATCGCAACGATCAGAGTGGCGCCGTTGAACAGCGGCTCCACGAAGAATGCCGCACCGAACTGCTGAATGCCGGAGATTCCCACGGCCAGGATCAACACCCCGACTAGCGTGCCCCACACGTTCACCCGGCCCGGCTTGATGGTCGTGGAGCCCAGGAATGCGCCAACCAGTGCCGGCAGCAGGTATTCCAGTCCGACGCTCGCCTGCCCGATTCGCAGCTTGGAGGCCAGCAGCACGCCGGTAAACGCGGTCAGCACGCCGGATGCCACGAACACGCCGATGACATAGCCCCGCACCGGAATGCCGTTTAGTGCGGCGGCCTTGGGATTGGCACCGATCGCATACAAATAGCGCCCCACCGGCAGCCGTTCGGTGACGATCCACAGCACCACCGCGATTCCCAGCACATAGAAGGCGCTGATCGGCAGGCCCAGGAACCAGGTTGCGTTGATGGCGAGGAAGCCGTGCGGCAGCGTCCCCATGATCTGCCGGCCACCGGTGTGCCACATCGCGAACGAATACAGGATGGTGCCCGTCCCCAGCGTGGCGATGAAACTGTCGATCTGCGCGACTTCCACCAACACGCCGTTGATCAGCCCCGACAGCAGGCCGCCCAGCAGGGTGAACCCCACCGCCGCCGGCCAGGAAAACCCATATGTCACCTGTAAGCTGATCGCCGCGACATGCCACAGCACGATGCCGTATCCGACCGTCAGATCGATCCGGCCGGCGATCATCGGCAGCATCGCCGACAGCGACAGCATGGCGATCACCGACTTGTCGCTGAGGATGGATCTGGCGTTCAGCGCTGTCGGGAAGGTGTCAGGCAACAGGATGGAAAACAGCACGATCAGCGCCAGAGTCAGGATTGGCAGGCCGTACACCGGCAGCAGGCGGCGTATCCGCTCCCCGGCCCCCATGTGCGCCAGGTCCGACCGGGTGGGTTCAAGCGCGTTGGATTGCAGGGATTGCATGGGTTATCCGTGAACAGGGTTTGGTTCGGGGGCCGGGACGCTGGCGGACGCGGCGGCCAACAGCGCCTGGACCGAAAGGCCGTCCCGGGTCAGTTCCGCGACCACCCGCCCGCGGTCGAACACCAGTGCCCGGTGGCAGACATTTGCCACTTCCTCGAAATCGGTCGAGACGATCAGGATGGCCGCGCCGGCCTCCAGCGCCACGTTGAACAGCCGGTAAATCTCCGCCTTGGCGCCGACGTCAACGCCTGCTGTCGGGTCCTCGAAAATGTACAGCTTGCCGCGCAGGTGCAGCCAGCGTCCGACAACCACCTTTTGCTGGTTGCCGCCGGACAGTGCCTCGATCGCCATCGTCGGATCGTTCGGGCGCAGGCCTACGTCGTTGCCCAGGGCCCGCGCCGCCCGCGCCTCCCGGGTCGGCGCGATGTAGCTGAGCGGATGCAGCCCGGCCGCCAGCGGATTGATGTACATATTCTCCCGCACCGACAGCATCGGCACGATAGACCCGGCGGTGCGGTCGCCCCACACCAGTTCGATGCCCGCTGCCATGGCCGCGCGCGGCGACTTGGGGGCAATGGGCACGCCGTCCAGTAAGGCACGCCCGCCGGTTGCCGGTTCCAGCCCGAACAGCGATCGCCCGACCAGATCCTGGCCCGCGCCGCGCAGACCGACCAACCCGACGATCTCGCCCGCCCGGATTTGGGTACTGACCGGCCCCACCTGCCCGATGCAATATGTGTCCAGTTCAAGCACCGGCTTGCCCTGGCCTTCCACCGGCCGGCGGAAAATCTGCGACGGTTCCCGCCCGACGATCAGCAGAATGGCTTCCTCGGCGGTGGTGCTGGCCACCGCCCGGTCGCCCACCACGCGGCCGTCCCGCATCACCACCATCCGGTCCGCGATCTCGAACACCTCATCCAGGCGGTGGGACACGTAGATCATCGCGACGCCGCGGTCGCGCAGCCGGCGCAGCGCGGTGAACAACCGAGCGACTTCGTCGGCGGGGAGGCTGGCGGTGGGCTCGTCGAGGACCAGCAGTTCGGCGTCGGCCGCCAGCGCCCGGCTGATCGCGACCAGCGACTTCTCTGTGCGGCTGAGTGACTGCACCCGCGTATCCGGATCGATATCGGCGCCCAGTTGCGCCAGTGCCCGAGCCGCCCGGGCGCGTGCCGCCGTCCAGTTCACCAGGCCGAGGCGGCGGGGATAACCAAGGGCGAGGCAGATGTTTTCGGCCACAGTCATCCATTCGATCAGCCCGAGGTCCTGATGGATGAACGCCATGGGCTGGCGCTGCGGCGCCCGGGTCGCGTCCTGGCCGGCGAAATGGATACTGCCGGAATCCGGCACGACCACGCCGGCGAGCGACTTGATCAGGGTCGATTTACCCGCCCCGTTCTCCCCCAGCAGTGCGACGATTTCCGCCCGGTTTACATGCATGCTGACATCGTTCAGCGCGCGGGTGCCGCCGAATTGCTTGCACAGGCCATGCACCGCCAGCAGCGGCGCGTTGGCGGCTGGCGAACTGTCCGGGCTTACGGCGCCCATGTTTCTGGCGGCAATGCTGCTCACCCGTTTGCTCCCACGCCGGTCTTCCGACCCCGCACACACGTGTGCTTGGGGTGCGAGTCCGATCACCGTTAACAGACATGACCCGTCGCAAAGGCGCAACCGAATTTATCGAACGGATAAATTTGTCGTTGGGCCGGATGGATGGCATAGAATCGGGATCATGACCCGTTTCATTGGCGCGATCGACCAGGGCACCACATCCAGCCGCTTCATCGTTTTCGACCGGACAGGAGCGGTCGTGACCATGGCGCAGCGCGAGCACCGGCAGATATTCAGGCAGCCCGGGTGGGTCGAGCATGATCCGATGGAAATCTACCGCAACACGGTTGCGGCGATCGAACAGGCGCTGCGATCAGCGGATCTGGCACCGTCCGACCTCGCTGCGGTGGGCATCGCCAACCAGCGGGAAACCACCGTGCTGTGGAACCGCGAAACCGGCCAGCCGGTGCATCCGGCGATCGTCTGGCAGGATACCCGCGTGGATCCGATGGTGGCCGAACTCGCCCGCGACGGCGGGCAGGACCGGCTGCGCGCCAAAACCGGCCTGCCGCTGGCCAGCTATTTCTCCGCGCTGAAATTGCGCTGGCTGCTGGAGGAGGTGCCGTATGCCTGTCAGCGCGCCGAAGCCGGGCTGCTGGCGTTCGGCACTATCGACAGTTGGCTGATGTGGCACCTGACCGGGGAGCATGTCACCGACGCGACCAACGCCAGCCGCACCCAGTTGATGAACCTGGAAACGCTGGACTGGGACGAGGAGCTGCTGGCGCTTTTCGGCGTCCCGCGCGCGGTGCTGCCGCGTATCGTTCCGTCCTCCGGGGTGTATGCCGAAGGCTGGGCGCCGCTGGCGGGTGTGCCCGTCGCCGGAATTCTGGGCGACCAGCAGGCGGCGTTGATGGGGCAGGCGTGCCTGCGCCCCGGCGAGGCCAAAAACACCTATGGCACCGGCTCGTTCCTGCTGATGAACACCGGCACTGAACCGGTGCGGTCGCGTCACGGCCTGATTACCACCGTGGCGGCCAAACTCGGGGACCAGCCGGCGACCTATGCGCTGGAGGGCGCCATCGCGAATACCGGCGCGCTGGTGCAATGGCTGCGCGACAATCTGGGCCTGATCAAATCCAGCGCGGATATCGAGCGTCTGGCCCTGTCAGTGCCCGATAACGGCGACGTCTATTTCGTGCCCGCCTTTTCCGGCCTGTATGCGCCGTACTGGCGCGCCGATGCCCGCGGCATCATCGCCGGCCTCACCCGCTTTGCCGGAGCGGGCCATATCGCCCGGGCGGCGCTGGAGGCGACGGCGTATCAGGTGATGGATGTGGTGCGCGCGATGGAACAGGACAGCGGGATCGGCATGGCATCGCTGCGGGCCGATGGCGGGATGGCCGTCAATGGAACGCTGATGCAGTTCCAGGCGGATATGCTGAACGTGCCGGTGGTGCGTCCATCCTGCCTGGAAACCACCGCTCTGGGGGCCGCGTATGCGGCCGGTCTGGCAGTCGGTTACTGGGCTGGTCCGGACGATCTGCGCGCCAACTGGGCGGAGTCGGCGCGCTGGACGCCGGCGATGGGCGGGGACCGGCGGGATGCGCTGGCGGCATCGTGGCACAAGGCGGTGGGCCGTTCGATGGAGTGGGGTTGATACCTTGCCGTTGGCCCGGGGATGGACAACAGTCCGCCTGAAACGGGGAAACGACAGATGAAACCGTGGCTGGCGGCAGCCTTTGCCGCGTTCCTCCTGGCCTGTGCATCGCCATTGCACGCTCAGCCGCTGCGTATCGGCGTGCTGACCGATATCAACGGCATGGTATCCGATATTTCAGGGCAGGGATCGGTGGTCGCCGCCCGTCTCGCGGTTGAGGATTTCGGGCCGACCGTTCTGAACCGGCCTATCGAGGTCATCGTCGGCGACCACCAAAACAAGCCCGACCTCGGTGCATCCATCGCTCGGCAGTGGTTCGACCGCGACGGCGTTCAGATGGTGATCGATCTGCCGAACTCCTCGGTCGCGCTGGCGGTGGAGCGGGTGGCCGGTGACCGCAAGAGAATTTTCATCTCCTCGACCGGTTTGGCCGCCGATATTACCGGCAAGGCCTGCATCCCGACCGGGTTCCAATGGGCGACCGACACGTATGCGCTGGCGCACGGTATCGCCAACGCGGTGGTGAAGGCCGGCGGCAAGACCTGGTTCTTCCTGACCGCCGACTATGCGTTCGGTAAGAATCTGGCGGCGGACGGGGCTGATGCGGTCCGGCAAGCCGGCGGCACCGTTGTCGGGCGCGCAGGTGATCGGGCTGGCGAACGGCGCGGGCGACACGATCAATTCTATCAAGCAGGCGCATGAATTCGGCATCGATACCGGCGGGCAGCAAATCGCGGCCTTTCTGCTGTACATTACCGATGTGAATTCGATCGGGCTGGAGGTGGCGAAGGGCACGTACCTGGTTAACTCGTTTTACTGGGATATGAACGATAAAACCCGGGCATTCGCCAAGCGGTTCGCGGTGCTGCACCGGGGACGGATGCCGACGTTCGCGCAGGCGGCGGTGTATAGCGGGGTGTTCCATTATCTGCGGGCGGTGAAGGCCGCCGGGACGGACGATGGCCCGACGGTGGCGGCAAAAATGAAGGAACTGCCGGTCGAGGATGTCTATACTCATGGCGCGAAGGTTCGGGCCGATGGGCGAATCGTGCGCGATCATTATCTGTTCCGGATTAAGTCGCCGGCCGAATCGAAGGGGCCGTGGGACTACTATAAGCTGGCCGCGACGATCCCGGGTGCCGGCGCGGTTCGTCCGGCCGCGGAAAATCCCTGCCCGCTGCTTCATCGTTAGGCGCGATCGGATCAGGACGACCGGCCACTCATGGCAGGGTTGCGCTGGACGCTGCTGTTGCCGTGGTTTGCCTGCCCGTGGCCGAATCGGCCGCTACGGTGGGCGGGCGGTGCGCCGGTTGGCGGTCTGTCCCGGCGTCCGCTTCGACAGCAATCTCCCGGGGGGGGGCGGTCCAGGCCCATGATGACGCTGTGGCTGGCGGGTTCCGGCGCATTTCGCGCTGGGGAGGGTGCCTGGAATTCAGCCGTCATGCGCCCGGTTCCCTGATTGCCCAACCGCCGGACGGGCGGGATTCCAGCCTTGACCGGCGAACCGGCACGTCTGTTCGCGGACACCGGGGTTGCTTGAACAGGCCGCCGATCCGGAGTGTTCGCTAAATTTCAACCATTTGCGTTTTTCGCCTGCAATCTCGCTGTAACGGCTTGACGCCGCTCGCCGCCCCCCCTAAACCCCGCCTCCTGCCGCTGCGGGTGTAGCTCAGTTGGTTAGAGCGCCGGCCTGTCACGCCGGAGGTCGCGGGTTCGAGCCCCGTCACTCGCGCCAGCAGCGGTTTCCCTTAAAATGTAAATATCGTTGGCCTCCCGGCCAATTTCTGTCCTCACCCCCTATGGCGGTGTTTGCGCGATGGGGCTAATGTTGGGGGGTGCTGCATTGCGGGACGGGGTGGCTGGCGCTAAAGGCGTTCGGCTTATCCTGTTTTGGACTGACAGCCACTCGACTTAACGCGGATCCGTCATGCAGCCAGTTCTCTTTGGGTATCTGCCGATCCTGGTGTTCCTTGTGATCGCCGGTGCTATCGCTTTCGCTATGGTGGCGGGGTCATTGATCGCCGCCCGGCAAAAGCCGTATCCCGAAAAGCTTTCGGCGTATGAGTGCGGGTTCGAGGCATTCGACGATGCGCGCCGCCGGTTCGACGTGCGGTATTACCTCGTCGCCATCCTTTTCATCATCTTCGACCTGGAAGTCGCCTTCCTGTTCCCCTGGGCCGTGTCCCTGAAGGGCATTGGCGCATTCGGCTTCTGGTCGATGATTGCGTTCCTGGGCGTCCTGACCGTCGGGTTCATATACGAATGGTGCAAGGGCGCCCTGGAGTGGGAGTAACAGCATGAGCGACGCTACCATGTTGGCCTGGAACCGGGATCACCTGCCCCCGGGCCCCGAACAGGACGCCGTTATCAAGGGCATCACCGGGGAAATCGCCGACAAGGGCTTCCTGGTCGCCAATCTGGACAAGGTGGTGAACTGGGCGCGCACCGGCAGCCTGTGGCCGATGACCTTCGGCTTGGCCTGCTGCGCGGTGGAGATGATCCACGCCTACATGCCCCGCTATGACCTTGATCGCCTGGGCATGATCCCGCGCGCCTCTCCGCGCCAAAGCGATGTGATGATCGTCGCCGGCACGCTGACCAACAAAATGGCCCCCGCGCTGCGTAAGGTTTACGACCAGATGCCGGAACCGCGCTGGGTGATCAGTATGGGAAGCTGCGCCAACGGCGGCGGCTATTATCATTACTCCTATTCGGTCGTGCGCGGTTGCGACCGGGTGGTTCCGGTGGACGTCTATGTCCCGGGCTGCCCACCGACCGCCGAGGCCCTGGTTTACGGGATCATGCAGTTGCAGAAGAAGATCCGCCGCACGGGAACCATTCTCCGTGGCTGAGGTTGCCGCAGCGGCCGAAGCCGCCCCGCCGCCGCCGCCCGGCCCCATGGAGTTGCTGGGCCAGGCGGTTGCCGCGATCCCCGGTGTATCGGGATACCGCATTGAAGGCGGCGAACTCGTGGCTGACGCGGCCCGTGACTCGATCCTGGCGGTGATGACGACCCTGCGCGACGATCCCCGCTTCGCGTTCGAGCAGGTGATGGACATTTGTGGCGTGGACTGGCCGGATCGCGAAGACCGCTTCGACGTCGTGTACAATCTGCTGTCCGTGACGTTGAATCACCGCTTGCGGGTCATCACGACCACCGACGCGGTTCTGCCGGTTCCCTCGGTCCACACCGTCTGGCCGGTGGCGACGTGGTGGGAGCGGGAGGCATGGGATCTGTACGGGATCATATTTTCCGGCCAGCCCGATCTGCGCCGCATCCTGACGGACTATGGGTTTGAGGGTCATCCCCTGCGCAAGGATTTCCCACTGACCGGCTATGTGGAGGTCCGTTACGACGAGGACCGCAAGCAGGTCGTGAATGAACCGGTCCGCCTGACCCAGGATTTCCGCAGCTTCGATTTCCTCTCCCCGTGGGAGGCGATGACCACGCTGCCTGGCGATGAGAAGGTATTTACCGAACGCGCCGCCGAACAGGCGAAAGGCTGACCATGAGCGAGACAATCGATATGAGCGGAATGGGCGGCATCGTGCCGTCCGCCAAAACCGTGGAGATCGAAAGCCACTCGATCAATTTCGGCCCGCAGCATCCGGCCGCGCACGGCGTGCTGCGCCTGATCCTGGAACTGGACGGTGAAGTGGTGGAGCGGGCCGATCCGCATATCGGACTGCTGCATCGCGGCACCGAGAAGCTGATCGAGTACAAAACGTATATGCAGGCGGTGCCGTATTTCGACCGCCTGGATTACGTTTCGCCGATGTGCGAGGAGCATGCCTTCGCGCTGGCGGTGGAAAAGCTGCTGGGCATCACAGCGCCGGATCGGGCGCAGTGGATCCGCGTGCTGTTCGCCGAAATCACCCGCGTGCTGAACCATCTGTTGAACCTGACGACCTACGCGCTGGACGTCGGCGCGATCACCCCGAGCCTGTGGGGGTTCGAGGAACGGGAGAAGCTGATGGAGTTCCATGAGGCCGCGTCGGGTGCGCGCCTGCATGCGAACTATTTCCGGCCCGGCGGCGTTTCGAAGGACCTGCCGGCCGGTCTGACCGACAAGATCGCGGCGTGGGCCGAGACCTTTCCGAAGTTTGTCGATGATATCGAGTCGCTGCTGACCAATAACCGGATATGGAAGCAGCGCACGGTCGATATCGGCACCTTCTCCGCCGAACAGGCGTTGGCCTGGGGCTTTAGCGGGCCGCCGCTGCGTGCCTCTGGCGTGCCTTGGGATTTGCGGCGCGCCCAGCCGTATGACAAATACGCCGAGGTCGAATTCCAGATTCCGGTCGGCCGCAACGGCGATTGTTACGATCGTTATCTGATGCGGATCTATGAGCTGCGTGAGAGCGTCAAGATCATCAAGCAGGCCCTGGCGAAAATGAAGCCGGGCCCGATCAAGGTGCAGGACCGCAAGTTCTCGCCGCCTACACGGGGCGAAATGAAACGGTCGATGGAAGCGCTGATTCATCACTTCAAGCTCTATACCGAGGGTTATCACGTCCCGGCCGGCGCCACCTATACGGCGGTCGAAAGCCCGAAGGGCGAATTCGGCGTGTATCTGGTGGCGGACGGCACCAACAAGCCATACCGTTGCAAAATCCGTTCGACCGGCTTCGCCTTCCTGCAGGCGAGCGACGTGTTGTGTAAGCGCCACATGCTGGCTGATGTCTGCGCGATCATCGGATCGCTGGATGTCGTGTTCGGCGAGATCGACAGGTAGATCATGACAGCCTCTAACGGATCGGCGTTTGAACAGCCGGCCAGCTTTGCCTTCGACGCCGAAAGTGAAGCTGAAATCGCGAAAATCGTCGCCCGTTATCCGGAAGGGCGGCAGGCCAGCGCGGTGATTCCGGCGTTGTATATCGCGCAACGCCAGATGAAGCGGCAGACCGGCAGCGCCTGGGTCCCGGTCAAGGCGATGGACGCTGTCGGCGCCCGTCTGGGCATGGCCCCGATCCGGGTTTACGAAGTCTGCACCTTCTATTTCATGTTCAACACCAAGCCGGTGGGCACCTATCACCTGCAGGTCTGCACCACCACGCCGTGCTGGCTGCGTGGGTCCGACCAGGTGACGGAGGCTTGCCGCAAGGCGACCGGGATCAAGGGTTGGGGCGAAACCAGCGAGGACGGCGTCTTCACCATGACCGAGGTCGAATGTCTCGGTGCCTGTGTGAATGCGCCAATCCTGCAGGTTGACGACGACTTTTACGAAGACATGGACGCAGAGAAGGTGACCGCCTTGCTGGCCGCGCTGCGCCGGGGCGAGCGCCCGACGCCGGGTTCGATGGCCGGACGGCAGACCTCCGCGCCGGATGGTGGGCCGACCACGTTGACCAGCCTGCAATTCGCGCCGGAGGCCTAGGATGCTGCAAGATAAAGACCGCATCTTCACCAACCTCTATGGCCAGCACGATCCGTTCCTGAAGGGCGCCCGTTCGCGCGGCGACTGGGACAATACCGCCGCGATCCTGGCCCGTGGCCGCGATGCGATCATCCAGGAAATGAAGGATTCCGGCCTGCGTGGTCGCGGTGGGGCGGGGTTCCCGACCGGCCTGAAATGGTCATTCATGCCGAAGCAGTCTGATCGGCCGTGCTATCTGGTGGTCAACGCGGACGAATCCGAACCCGGAACCTGCAAGGACCGCGATATTCTGCGCCACGACCCGCATAAGCTGGTCGAAGGCTGCCTGGTCGCCGGTTTCGCGATGGGGGCTACCGCCGCCTACATTTACATCCGTGGCGAATTCTACAACGAATCGCTGGCGCTGCAGCACGCGATCGATGAGGCGTATGAGGCCGGATTGATCGGCAAGAATGCCTGCGGTTCGGGATACGCCTATGACGTGTTCCTGCATCGCGGCGCCGGCGCCTATATTTGCGGTGAAGAAACGGCCCTGATCGAAAGCCTGGAGGGCAAGAAGGGCATGCCCCGCATGAAGCCGCCTTTCCCGGCTGGCGTCGGGCTGTATGGCTGCCCTTCCACGGTGAACAACGTGGAATCGATCTCGGTCGCGCCGACTATTTTACGGCGCGGCGCGTCCTGGTTTACCAGCCTGGGGCGTCAGAACAACACGGGACAGAAACTTTTCTGCATCTCCGGCCACGTCAACAAGCCTTGTAATGTCGAAGAAGAACTCGGCATTCCGCTGAAGGAACTGATCGAGAAATACGCTGGCGGCGTGCGCGGCGGCTGGGACAATCTGCTGGCGATTATTCCGGGCGGCGCGTCGGTGCCGCTGATCCCGAAGTCGATCTGCGACGAAGTGCTGATGGATTTCGACAGTCTGCGCGCTGTCCGCTCCGGCCTCGGGACGGCGGCGGTGATCGTGATGGACAAGTCCACCGACGTGATCAAGGCGATCGCCCGCCTGTCGAAATTCTACATGCATGAGAGCTGCGGCCAGTGTACGCCGTGCCGGGAGGGCACTGGCTGGATGTGGCGCGTGATGACCCGCATGGTCGAAGGACGCGCCACGCCGGACGAAATCGATACGCTGGAACAGGTGACGCGGCAGGTCGAGGGCCACACGATTTGCGCCCTGGGGGATGCGGCGGCGTGGCCGATCCAGGGCCTGATCCGGCATTTCCGCCCCGTGATGGAAGAGCGGATCGCGTCGTACAGAAAACGCTCGATGCCGATGGCGGCGGAGTAGGACCATGCCGAAACTCACAATCGACGGTATCGAGGTCGAGGTCCCCGCCGGCTCGACCATCCTTCAGGCAGCCGAACAGGCGGGGATCGAAATCCCGCGCTTCTGCTACCACGAACGCCTGTCTATTGCCGGCAACTGCCGCATGTGCCTGGTCGAAGTCGAAAAGACTCCGCCCAAACCCATCGCCTCCTGCGGATATCCGGTCGCCGAGGGCATGGTCGTTCACACTGACAGCCCGATGGTCCGCAAGGGTCGCCGGGGCGTCATGGAATTCCTGCTGATCAATCACCCGCTGGATTGCCCGATCTGCGACCAGGGCGGTGAGTGCGATCTGCAGGATCAGGCCATGGGGTTTGGTGCCGATCACTCGCGCTACGATGAAAACAAGCGCGCGGTGCCGGACAAGAACCTCGGCCCGCTGGTGAAGACGTCGATGAACCGCTGCATCCA
>JAKBCJ010000449.1 GCA_021807975.1 Pseudomonadota bacterium
CGGAACTGCTGACCCATCTGGCCCGCATGGCGATCCGCGACATCGGCTATGAGCAGGACGGCTTCCACTGGGCGAAAGCCGATGTGGCGGTTCACCTGCACTCCCAGTCCAGCGACATCGCGCAGGGCGTGGACAGCGCCGGCAACAAGGATGAAGGCGCCGGCGACCAGGGCATCATGTTCGGCTACGCCTGCCGCGAAACCGAAACGCTGATGCCAGCGCCGTTGTACTACGCGCATGAAATCCTGCGCACCATCCGCGACCAGCGCAAGGCCGGCGATCGCACCGTCCGCGGCCTGCTGCCGGACGCCAAAAGCCAGGTCACCCTGCGCTATGTCGATGGCAAACCAGTCGGCGCCACCTCCGTCGTCGTGTCCACCCAGCATGAAGCGGGGATGGAGCAGGCGGAAATCAAGCGCCTGCTGTGGCCGCTGGTCGAAACACTCCTGCCTAAGGGCTGGATGTGCCCCGAGGACGAGTTCCATGTGAACCCGACCGGCCAGTTCGTCATCGGCGGTCCCGACGGCGACTGCGGCCTGACCGGTCGCAAGATCATCGTCGATACCTACGGCGGTGCGGCGCCGCATGGCGGTGGCGCGTTCAGCGGCAAGGACCCCACCAAGGTTGACCGCTCCGCCGCGTATGCGTGCCGCTACCTCGCGAAGAACGTCGTAGCCGCCGGTCTGGCCGATCGCTGCACCTTGCAGATCAGCTATGCCATCGGCGTTGCCCGTCCGTTGTCGGTCTATGTGGACCTGCACGGCACCGGCAAGGACGTGGACGAGACCAAGCTGGAGAAAGTCCTGCGCGAGGTCATGAACCTCTCCCCGCGCGGCATCCGCGAACATCTGCACATGAACCGCCCGATCTACGCGCCGACCTCGGCCTATGGTCATTTCGGGCGCGCGCCGGACGAAACGAAGGGCACCTTTACGTGGGAAAAGACGGATCTGGTGCCGGCGCTGAAGGCAGCGTTCGGGCGGTAACGCCCACCAACCTGAAACCACCCCCGGATCGCCTCTACGGCAGGGCACGCGGCCATAAGCTGCGTCCCCGCCAGGAGGTGCTGCTGGATGTCACACTGCCGAGGCTAGCCCTGCCGGAAACACTTCCGGCGGGGCCGCTTTGGCTGGAGGTCGGTTTTGGCGGCGGAGAACATGCCATCGCCCAGGTCCGCGCCAACCAGGGCGTGACCCTGATCGCCTGCGAGGTGTTCGAAAACGGCATCTGCTCCCTGCTGTCCGCCCTGGTGATCGAGGGCGAGGAAGCCCACGGCCCGTTGCCGCCCAATCTGCGGGTCTGGACCGACGACGCCCGCATTCTATTGCGCAAGCTGCCCGATGCCAGTCTGGACCGCCTGTTCCTGATGTTTCCCGACCCGTGGCCCAAGGCTCGGCATGCCAAGCGCCGGTTCGTGCATCCAGCCATGCTGCCGCTGCTGGCCCGGGTGCTGAAGCCGGGGGCGGAATGGCGCGTCGCCAGCGATGATCCGACCTATCAGGCATGGGTCCGTGACACGATGGCCGCCCAGACCCTGTTCGCCGCCCCGGAGCCCGCCACGCAGCGCCCCGAGGGCTGGCCGCCGACCCGCTATGAGGCCAAGGCCCTGCGCGCCGGCCGCCAACCGCTGTACTGGTCTTTCCGCCGAAATGCTGAAGTTTAGCGCCGCCGGAAAAATCCTAAAAAATCCGCATTGTGGCCCTTGATCCGGCGGAACGAGGTGGCTATACCCCGTGCCTCACCGGTCGGGGCCGTAGCTCAGTTGGGAGAGCGCCTGAATGGCATTCAGGAGGTCAGGGGTTCGATTCCCCTCGGCTCCACCAGTGATTTCAATCGGTTAGCCGAAAACCGGATTGAAATCGCACCGACCGGACGGAATTCGCATACAGATCGGAAAATTCGACTGCCCCGGGCGGTCAAATCAATGCTCAGTTCGGCTGCTTCGACAGTTTGCATGTAGATGACAACCCGACCCCGGCCATCGGTGAAATCGTTCATGCGCGTCACTAACGCGACATCCACGTCGGCGCGCTTCACCAGATTGACCAGCGGCGTGGACAGCACGTAGCGCGGTTCCACCCGGATCAGCGGAAAGGCCTGGCGGAACATGTTCAGGATCGGCGGCAGCAGGTCGGCCGCATATAGATCCGGCGTTCCGAACACCACATGCCCCTCGATCCGGGGCGAGGCGAGCCGGCCGGGTGCGGCCCGGGCGACGCTCCGGTTCTGTGATGCTGCCGGTTTCGACCACCGAGATCAACGACCGCAACATCCGAATGTCGAGACTGATAAAGTTCATTGTCTCCCGATGGTGCGATCCCCTGGATCGCTTGGCCCTGACACTTGCCGCGCAAAACCGAGGCCGGTTTGTTCACAGGCCGCGCCTTGCCTGGTATTTTCGTTCCGCGACGGGTTATTCGACCATCGCAAGCCGGTCCATCCAACAGGATCAACTCTCAATCACCTGGATCGAATATCCGACGCTCGCGCCCGATCCGGTTCTGGACCATTCGGTTCGCTGCCGCTAGCATTTCCCCGGATACCATGGGGGCACCGATGGACAATGCGCTTTCCCGGGAGATCGACGAGCTTGCCGCCGCCGCGATAAGCTACGCCGCCAGCCACACCCGCATCGCCAAGATCGCATACCCGCCCAATGTCCGCATCGCCGTGAACTTCACGGCTGATTTCGACACCATGCTGCTGCGCCGCCTGATGAACGAACCGCCCCAGCAACTTGCCAAAGGGGAGTTCGGCGGCCGCGTGGGAATCTGGCGGTTGATCGAACTGTTCGACTCGCACGGCGTGAAGGCCACGGTCTTCACGCCCGGCCGGATCTGCGAACTCTACCCCCGGGCAGTCCAGGCCATCGCCCGCGGCGGGCATGAGGTCGCGGACCACATGTGGGAACACCGCGTGCCGAAAGAGCCCGATCTGGAACGCGACCATCTGCTGAAGACCAGCGCGGCGCTGGAGCGGCTGACGGGCAAACGCCCCGTCGGCAGCCGCAGCAGCCACAGCCTGAAGCTGCTCCAGGAAAACGGTTTCATCTACGTGTCGGAACATTCCGCCGATCATCTGCCATATTATCAGCAATCGAACGGTGCGACCCTGCTGCACCTGCCGTTTCATTTCGCTATCGACGACGCCATGTTTTTCAGCTACGCCTGGATGGGAAGTCGTAACGATGCGCAGCGCATCACCGACCCCGATCGTGTGTTCGACCTGTGGTGGGACGCCTTTATGCACCAGTACCGGCAGGGCGGTTATCTGAACATCTGCCTGCATCCGTTCGTCTCCGGGCGGGCGCTGCGGATCGCGATGCTGGACCGGCTGATCGCGAAGATGAAAACATTGCCGGGCGTATGGTTCCCGACCTGTGAGGAGCTCGCCCGCCATATACTCGCGGCCGGGGAGGCACATTAGATGCCCTGGAAGCAAGGCTATACAATTTCGAATGAAACAACGCTGGCCGATGCCGATCTGCGCTGGCCCGACGGCAACCGTCTATGCTTCAGCATCACCGTCGATCTCAGCGTCGCGCGCGGCCCCGACGGCATCCGCGTTGCCGATATCCAGCGGCCGGACGCATTCTTCGCGATGAATGACGGGCTGGAACAAGTGCTGCTGGTGCTGCGTAAGCATGGATTTCTCGCCACCTTCGCGGTGCCGGCGGTCATGGCAAGGATTTACGCTCCGATCCTGCGGCAACTGGCGGCGGAGGGCCACGAAATCGCCGCCAACGGCTTCCGGCACGAAGACGTCTCAACCCTGGGCCGCGAGGACGAAGCCACCCGCATCGCCGCCACCACCGAAATGCTAACCGACGCGACAGGGCGCCGGCCAGACGGCTGGTACTCGATGCCGCGCCAGGGCGATCCTTTTGCCGGGGGGACGATCAGCCCCAACACCATCGATCTGCTG
>JAKBCJ010000450.1 GCA_021807975.1 Pseudomonadota bacterium
TTACCGTATCGACCAGACGGAACGCGATATGCACCTGACCCAGTGCCGCCGCCCCGGCCGTTCCGCCAATCAGCAGGGCGAACAGCCGGTAGCGCACGATGGACACCAGGGTGGACGCTGTCAGCGGCACGCCGACCCGCAGCAGCGCCAGGATCGATGGCCCATGCCAGCGCAAACCCGGCTGCCATCCGCGCCCCAGCAGCAATGCCAGCGCACCGGCTGCCGAGGTCACGCCCTGCTGCCAGACCAAGGCCCGGGCACCCTCGCCGTGCAGCGCGGCGGCCAGCCCGACGGCCGTCCCAAGCCCCTGGCCGATCAGGGTCCGCAGCGCCAGGTTGCGGTACGACCGCTCCCGCGTCAGCAGTCCCTGCACCGCGCCCGCCGCGCCCACCAGCGGCAACGGCATAGCGAGCAACAGACCCATCGCGACCAGCCGCCCGTCACCGAACATGGCCGCCAGACCCCAGCCGGCCCCGGCCTGTATCGCCGCCGCGACGCATCCGACGGCGCACGATGCCCAGAACGCGCTGGACGCCATCCGGTCGTCGATAAGGGCGCATTGCACCAACGCGTCGGCGAACAGCGCGTTGACCGCGACCCAAAGCGTCACATGCACCGCGACGGCCGCCGCGCCGATCCCCAGTTCCGACGGGCCGGCCAACCGAGCGATGACGAATGAGGAGAGGATGGACAGACAACCGGAGACAACGGCCTCCAGCCCCGACCAAAACGCGTCACGCCGCATCCGGTCGCCGGAGCAAGGCCACCAGCGTCACCGCGGCGGCGAACGGTGCCAACCACATGATCCGGCTTTGGTAGCGGTCGTGCGGGGTGGACAGGGCGCCGGTGATCGCGGCACTCAGGGGCAGTGCGACCAGCACCGCCAGCAGCAACCCGGCAGCCGGTTCCCGGCGGATCAGCACGATGGGAAGCAGAACAACGCAAGCCGCGACGCCGCCCAACGCCACCGCGATATGCAGGCCCGCCAGGAATGGCGGGACCGCCAGCGTGCCCGCCTGTTGCCGGGCGGCGGCATAGGCTGCTGCCTCACGGGCGGGGAAGTCGCGGGCGATCCAGGGGGAAACCCGGGCCGGCCACGGTTGCAGCCCGTCGCCGCTGGCGAACCGGGTAAGCTGCTCCCCGGCGTTGGCCAGCGCGGCGCGCAGTTCGGCGCCCGGGCTGGCGTACAGCGCCGCGCGGATGATGGCGTCCGCATCGGCCGACACTGCTTTCGGGCCGCCGGCAAGGTTCAACGGGCTGGCGTCGGTCCACAGGAACTCGTCCGACGTCGCGGGGAACGCAGCGAGGAACGGGCACAGCCGCCAATGGGTGGCCGGGCAGCCGGTTCGCAGCGCCGCCATGCCGGGGCCGTCGTAGATGACGCGGGCCAGCAGAAAGACGTTGCCGTACGGGGAGACGGAGAAGCGTCCATGCGCGGCCAGGTTCATCGAACACAAGGCAAGGATCGCCAGAACCGGCGCGGCGGCGAGGGCGAGCAGACGGCCACCCCGCCGGGACAAAGATCGCGCGGCAAGCCAAAGGACCGCGATCGAGCCGAACGCCAGCGGCAGGCTGGACTGCTGGCTCGCGATCATGAACGCTGCCAGCGCGGTCAGCACGATCCGTTCGCGTGCCGACAGCCGTTCGGGGACCACGGCCAGCAGATAAATGACCAGCACCAGCAGCGGGGTGAACACGTCCGGCATCAGTTCGGACACGGTCCAGGGCAGCCATGTCCCCACCGCCAGCAGCCCGACGCCGCCGACAAAGGCCGCCGGCTTCAGGCCGGGAACCAAAGACCGGCAGACCAGGCGCAGGATCCACGCCGTCAGCAGCGCCTGCGCGATGACCACCGGCCAGACAGTGACCGTCCAGTGCAGCGCCAGCATGAACAGGGAGTAGAAGACCGGGCGGTCCCAGCCGGCATAGCGATGCACGGCCTGGGACAGATACGTTCCCGTATCGGCGAACACGATCGGATAGCGGTTCCACAGCGCCGGCCACAGCAACAACGCCGCGGCGGCCGGAACAGCAAGAACGATACGTGTGGAAATGACCGCTTCGATGGGGGCTCGGCCGGTGGCGACCGTCATGACGTGCCTGCGCCCGCCATGACAGTGATGGGCCGGGGACTTCCGTCGCGGCCGCCGACAGATGTCCGGTCAGTCGCCATAGCCGTCCGGATGCGATTGCCGCCAGTCGAAAGCGGTGCGGACGATGTCGTCCAGATCGGCATGCGCCGGCCGCCAGCCCGCGGCCTGCGCCCGCGCCGACGATGCCACCAACACCGCCGCGTCGCCCGTCCTGCGGTCCACGATCCGATGCGGGACCGTCAGCCCCGACACCCGCTCCACCGAGGCGATCACCTGCCGGACAGAGTGCCCGGCGCCATTCCCCAGGTTCCAGACCACGGGGCCATCCTTCAGCGCCTCCACCGCCAGCAGATGCGCGGTAGCCAGGTCGGAGACGTGGACATAGTCGCGGATGCAGGTGCCGTCGGGCGTGGGATAGTCGTCGCCGAACACATCCAGCGCCGCGCGCCGCCCCAGCGCGGCGTCGATCACCAGCGGGATCAGATGCGATTCCGGCCGGTGATCCTCGCCCAGCCGCCCGGCCGGATCGGCCCCGGCGGCGTTGAAATAGCGCAGGCAGGCCGCGCGCAGGCCATGCACCTGGCCGGCCCAGCGCAACGCCCGCTCGATCATCCACTTGCTGTCGCCATAGGCCGATTGCGGATCGATCGGCGCATCCTCGGGGATCGGATCGGCGCCATCGACGTTGAACAGCGCGGCCGTCGAGGACAGCACGAACCGGCCGACCCCATGGCGCACGCAGGAATCGATCAGGCGAACACCGTTGGCGGCGTTGTCGAGCAGATAACGCATCGGCATCCGCATGCTCTCGCCAACCTGCGACAGCGACGCGAAATGGAATACCGCGTCCCAGGACCCGTCGCCCATGACGGCGTCGATCGTCCCGCCATCCGACAGGTCGGCAACGACCAGTTTCACCCCGACCGGCACCGCGGCTTTGTGGCCGGTGCGAAGATTATCGATCACGGTGACCGAATCGCCCCGGTCCAGCAGGGCGGCCACCAGATGGCTGCCCACATAGCCGGCCCCACCGGTGACAAGAAAACGCTGCGGCATCGAATACTACCCCCGAAAATAGGCGCGGTAGCGGCGATGATATACCCCCGCGTCCGCATAACCGGATCGAAGATGCACGCGCGGATCGACCCTTGTCAGTACCGTTCCAATGACTTTCGCATGCGCATCGTTCAGAATCTCCAGCGCCCGCAGCAGTGTCCGGGTCGGGGTAGAGCGCCAGCGCACGCAAAGCAGCGTCGCGTCGGCCAGCGTGGCGGCGATGCGGGACTCGGTCATCGCCTCCACCGGGGGCGAGTCCAGCAGGATCAGGTCGAAGTGCTCGCGCGCCTCGGCCAGGAGTTGGCGCATCTCGTCGGACAGGAACAGCGCCAGGATATCGGGGGCTGGCTTGCCGGCCGCTATGAACTTCATGCCCGTCACGGCGTCGTCCTGCATCGCGTCGCGCCATTCCGCCGCACCGCGCAGCACGTCGGTCAGACCGGGTCCCTCATGACCGTCCAGCCGGTGGCGGAACGAAGCCTGCCGCACGTCGCATTCGATCGCCAGCACACGCTCCCCGCCAAGTTGCGCCGACCGGCCCAGGGAAAGCGCCAGCAGGGATTTGCCCTCGGCCGGCCGGGCGGCGGCGATGGCGATGATCTGGGGGTGGTCGATATCGAGCGAGACACCGGCCCGAAGCGACCGGATCTGTTCGGCGAACGCGGTCAGCGGGCGCCGGGCGGCGTAATCCTGGATCCGCAAATGGCCCAATGCGCGTTTACCGACCTCGGGGATCAGCGCCAGGCACGGCACGCCGGTCAGCGCACGCA
>JAKBCJ010000451.1 GCA_021807975.1 Pseudomonadota bacterium
AAGGCCGGCTGGAGGCGCTGCTGAACTTCCAGACCATGATCTGCGAACTGACGGGGATGGAAATCGCCAACGCGTCGTTGCTGGACGAAGCCACCGCGGCGGCAGAGGCGATGGCGATGGCGCACGCACTCAGTAAATCCAAATCCGACGTGCTGGCAGTGGCGGCTGACCTGCATCCGCAAACGCTGGCGGTTCTGGCCACGCGGGCGAAGCCGCTGGGAATTACCCTGGCGCGGACTGAGCCGGGGGATCTGACCGCGGTTGGGGCGATGAATCCGTTTGCGGTGCTGCTGCAATATCCGGGCACCACGGGCGCGCTGCGCGATCTGTCGGAAGAAATCGCGGCGGCGCATGAGGTTGGCGCGCTGGCGATCGTGGCCACCGATCCGCTGGCGCTGGCGCTGCTGACTCCGCCCGGCGAGATGGGGGCGGATATCGTCGTCGGGTCGGCGCAGCGGTTTGGCGTGCCGATGGGATTCGGCGGCCCGCATGCCGGGTTCTTCGCGACACGGGATGCGTTCAAGCGCGCGATGCCGGGCCGCCTGGTCGGGGTGTCGCTGGACGCCGCCGGGCATCCGGCGATGCGGCTGGCGCTACAGACCCGCGAGCAGCACATCCGCCGGGAAAAGGCGACCTCCAACATCTGCACGGCGCAGGTTCTGCTGGCGGTGATCGCCGGGTTTTATGCCGCATGGCACGGACCCGACGGCTTGCGTCGCATCGCCCGGCGCGTATCCCTTCAAGCCCGCATGCTCGCCGACGTCGCCCTCCGCGCCGGGTTGACGCTGCGGCATGACACATTCTTCGACACCATCGTTGTCGAGGGTTCCCCCGATCTGATCGCCCGCGCGGCGGCGGCGGGATTCAATTTGCGGCGCGTGGATGAAACCGGCGTCGGTATTGCCCTGGATGAAACGGTTACGCGGGACGATCTGATCGCCCTGGCCGAATTGCTGGGGGGGCCGCTGGACGGTGCGATTGCATCCATTCCAGCAACGGTGCTGCGGACCTCACCCTTCCTGGAAGCGGCGGTGTTCAACCAGCACCACGCTGAACATGAGATGCTGCGGTATCTGAAACGGCTGGAAGACAAGGACATCGCGCTGAACCGCAGCATGATCCCGTTGGGATCCTGCACGATGAAGCTGAACGCCACGGCGGAGATGATCGCGATCACCCTGCCGGGTTTCGCCGACATCCATCCGTTCGCGCCCGCCGATCAAACGACTGGATACCTGACCCTGATCCGGCGGTTGGAAACGTGGCTGTGTTCGGCGACCGGATTCGCCGAGGTTTCGTTGCAGCCGAATGCCGGCTCCCAAGGCGAGTATGCCGGGCTGCTGGTGATCCGGGCATGGCACGAATCGCGGGGCGAACAGCACCGGGACGTGTGCCTGATTCCCTCCTCGGCGCACGGAACCAACCCGGCCAGCGCGGCGATGGCGGGGCTGAAGGTTGTCGTGGTCGCGTGCGACCGGGATGGCAACGTCGATCTGGCCGATCTGCGGGCCAAGGCGGAAAAACACGCTGATCGCCTGGCGGCGTTGATGATCACCTATCCCTCGACACATGGCGTGTTCGAGGGCGGGATTCGCGATATCTGCGCCGCGATTCATCAGAATGGCGGCCAAGTTTATATGGATGGCGCCAACATGAACGCCCAGGTGGGGCTGACCTCGCCGGCGTCCATCGGGGCGGATGTCTGCCATCTGAACCTCCACAAGACATTCTGCATTCCGCATGGCGGCGGCGGGCCGGGAATTGGGCCGATCGGGGTTGCGTCCCACTTGGCGCCGTTCCTGCCGAACCATCCTCTGCGGGCCGATGCCGGGCCGGCGACTGGGATTGGGCCGGTGTCCGCCGCGCCGTTCGGCAGCGCGCTGATCTTGCCGATCTCCTATGCCTATATCCGGATGATGGGTGCGGGCGGGCTTAAGCAGGCGACCGAGGTGGCGATTCTGTCGGCGAACTACATCGCCCACCGGCTGCGTGAGTCCTATCCCATCCTGTATGCCGCGCCGAATGGGATGGTGGCGCATGAGTGTATCATCGATTGCCGGGGTTTTGCCGCGGAGGCTGGGGTGCAGGTGGAAGACATCGCCAAGCGCCTGCAGGATTATGGCTACCATGCGCCAACCATGTCATGGCCCGTCGCCGGAACCCTGATGATAGAACCGACGGAAAGCGAATCGAAAGCCGAATTGGATCGCTTCTGTGACGCGATGATCTCCATTCGCGGGGAAATCGCGGCGATCGCGGCGGGACGTTTCGACCGAATTGACAATCCCCTGAAGAATTCCCCGCATACCGCAGCCGAGGTCATGGCGGACGTCTGGACGCATGGCTATACGCGGACACAGGCAGCGTTTCCCTTGCCCCGGGTGGCGGCATCGAAATACTGGCCTCCGGTCAAGCGGGTGGACAACGTGTATGGCGACCGGAACCTGGTTTGCACCTGCGCCCCGCTGGAGGCTTACGCCGAGGCGGCGGAGTAGTGGTTAGCCGGCACCTCGACCTTTTAACATCGGCCTCTCATCGTCATGGCAGGCGCAGGGCCGCCATGACGATACGGGACCCGTCACCGATTCTAACGCCCAATAAGTGAAGGGGCGCCGTTGGCTCAGGTATCCGCCAGGGCCGCCAGAATGGCATCGCGTGCGGCAGTGTCGCCGACCGCATGCACCGGCTGAATCGCGACATGAGTCGCCCCGGCGGTGAAGTGGGCGCGCAGGCCGGCTTTCACCTGATCCGCAGTACCCCATAGCACCATCTGGTCGATGAACGAATCTGAACCCCCGTTCGACAGATCTGCCTCGGTGAAGCCCATGCCCAGCCATGCGTTGCGGTAGTTATCCAGCACCATGTAGCGCGACAGTTCCTCACGCCCCAGCGCTCGCGCCTTGGCTGGATCGGTTTCGATCGTAACCTTCTGCTCGATCGCCAGCCACTTGTCGGGGCCAAGGATTTTCGCCGCCTCCGCCGTGTGCTTCGGCGTTGTGTTGTAGGGGATCGCGCCCTGCGTCATTTGCCCCGATAGTTTCAGCATCAGCGGACCCAGGGCGGCGACACAGATCGGGAAATCGCCGGCCCCGGCTTCACCTTTCAGGATTCCGTTCAGATAGGATCGCATTGCCGGGATCGGCTTTTCGTAAACATGGCCGCGAATGCCCTCCACCATCGGCATGTGGCTGACGCCCAGACCCAATATGAAGCGGTTCCCGTACAGTTGGTTCAGGCTAATCATGCCCCGCCGAGCGGTGAACGCGTCGCGGGCGTAGATCGAGGCAATGGAACTGCCGATTTTCAAAGTGCTGCTTTGCGACAGCATGTATCCGGCGATGGTGAACGATTCGAAGCCGCGCGATTCCGGATACCACAACGTATCGAATCCCAGCTTCTCCACGGTCTTGACGAAGGCGGCGACGGCGGCCGCGTCAGCGTGCTTATCGGCGGAGTACCAAACCCCTAAACGTCCCAGTTTCATAATGTATGTCCTGTTCAGATGATTTTCGCGGAGCGGAAGCCCGCGATCTCGGCCGCAGTGTAACCCAGTTCGGCCAAAATCTCGTCATTGTGCTGGCCGAGCATCGGCGGTGGGCGATCCACGCTCGGGCCGTCATGGCCAAATTTGAAGGCGGCGACTGGCACGGTGACCGGACCCTCGATGCCGGGCGCGTGGTCGTGCCGATGCAGCAGGCCGCGCGACCGCAGTTGCGGGTCGGCCAGCGCCTCGCCCATGGTGCGGACGCGGGACGCCGGGACGTGGCTTTCCTGCAGGAACTCCTCCCACTCGGCGGCGGTGCGGGTCAGCATGATCTCGGTCAGGGTGCGGCATTCGCGGTCGTAATCGGCGTCGCGCTCGTCATTGGTGCGCTTGATCAGGTCGGCCCGTTCCAGAACCGTCCAAAGCCGCTTCT
>JAKBCJ010000452.1 GCA_021807975.1 Pseudomonadota bacterium
GCGGGCGCTGGATTGGACCGGAATGGAGACCCGGGCGGCGATCGGCCTGGATGAACCTGTCGCGGCCGGTCTGGCGCTGGGCGCGATCGCGGAGACCGGGTCGCTGGTGTTTCATTCCGGCCCCGACGCGCCGACGCTGTTCGGCTTTCTGCCGGTGCATCATATCGTAGCGGTCGAAGCCGACCGGATCTGGCCATGGCTTGAAGATTACGCCGCGGCCTTTCCGCCCGCGTCGCTGCCGCGCAACGTCAACCTGATCACCGGCGCAAGCGGCACCACCGATATCGAGGGCGCGCTGGTGCGCGGCGCCCACGGACCCGGACATCTGCATATCGTCCTGGTCGATCCCGATCCAGCGCCGCCGAATCCGACTCTCCCCGCAACGACAACCGCAAAGAACTTATGATGTTTCAACAACTCCTGACGCCTGTCGGCGGCAGTCTTGGATTATCCTTCCTGGTAGCGGTCGTGCCGATCCTGGCAGTTCTTGTTTTGCTGGGCCTTTTTCGCAGGCCGGCATGGCAGGCCGCGCTTGCCGGCCTTGCCGTGGCACTGATTGTTGCGATCTCGGTCTGGCAGATGCCCGCCGCCCTGGCGTTTCACTCGGTTGCCAACGGCGCGGTCTTCGCACTGTGGCCGGTGATGTGGATCGTGGTGAACGCGCTGCTGCTGTACAATATCGCAGTGCGATCGGGGCGGTTTGAGGCGTTCCGCGTCTGGGTCATCAACCACTTGCCGAACGACCGGCGGGTGGTTCTGGTAGTGATCGGGTTCTGTTTCGGCGCCCTGCTGGAAGGTGTCGCCGGATTTGGCACGCCGGTGGCGATTACCAGCTCGCTGCTTATCATGGTCGGCTTTCCCCCGCTGGAAGCCTTGGTGTTTGTGCTGATCTTCAACACCGCGCCGGTGGCGTTCGGGGCGCTGGGCGCGCCCGTCACTGTGCTTGGCGCGGTCACCGGTCTGCCGCCGACCGCACTGGCCGCCATGATCGGGCGCCAGCTTCCGGTCATGGCCTTCATCCTGCCGTTCTACGTCATGGCGCTCTACGGTGGCCGCCGCTCGGTTCGTGCCCTGTGGCCGGTGCTTCTGGTCGCGGGCGGCAGCTTCGCGGCTTCGCAGTTCGTCGCTTCCAATCTGCTGGATTATGCACTGACCGACGTTCTGGCATCGCTGGGATCGCTGATCTGCACTCTGCTGTTCCTGCAGGTCTGGCGCCCGGCACCCGATGCGGCATTCGCCATCCAAAGCACCGCGCTGCCCAAGGCGGCTTCGGCGGGGGGCGTTGCGCCGTGGCAAGGCTGGCTGCCCTGGCTGCTGGTTTCGGCGTTGGTGATCGTCTGGACCCATTTCAAGTGGTTCGCGATCGGCCAGCAGGCGATCCACTGGCCGGGGCTGCACAATGCCATCGCCATCACGCTGTATGGCAGTAAGCCCTATGGCGCGGTCTGGGTGTTCCAGCCGCTGGGCACCGGCACCGCGATCCTGCTGGCGGCCATCGCCACGGCGGTGATCGTCAGGCTGTCGCCCGCCGCCTTTTTCAGTTGTGTCGCGGAAACCGTGAGGCAGGCCTGGATCGCGGTGGTAACGGTCATGCTGATCGTGGGACTTGCCTATATCATGAACTACTCTGGCATGGCCTACACGCTTGGACAGGCTGTTGCCTCCACCGGCCACTTGTTTGTCTTCCTGTCGCCCTTCCTGGGATGGATCGCGGTCATGTTGTCGGGCAGCGACACATCGGGCAACGCCTTGTTTGGCAATCTTCAGGTGGTTGCCGCCCGGCAGCTCAATCTCAATCCGGTACTGTTCGCCGCTACCAACTCCTCGGGCGGCGTGATGGGCAAGATGATCTCGCCGCAGAACATCGCGACGGGCGTGTCGGTGACGAACCTGAAAGGCCAGGAGGGCGTGGTGTTCGCCCGCACCTTCGTCCACAGCGTCGTGCTGACGCTGCTGCTGGGTGTGCTGGTTGCATTGCAGCAGTTCATCATCCCGTGGATCATTCCGGTCGTCAGCGCCAGTTAGCAACGGAAAGGGGGCGTTCGATTGACGTCCCCGCCCGAGCCGCTGTTCAGTAATTTCCCTCGGTTGCATCCGCATGCGCCATATGCAATGCCGCCGTTAAGCCAACCAGAGGAAGGGCCATCGATATGCAGCGCGAGGTTTACATCGTCTCCGGCGTCCGCACCGCCATCGGCGATTTCGGCGGCAGCCTGAAAGATATTCCGCCCACCGAACTGGGCGCCCGGGTCGCCAGGGAGGCTCTGTCACGCGCCCGGGTTGATGGCTCCGAGGTCGGGCACGTGGTCTTCGGCAACGTGATCCATACCGAATCGAAGGACATGTATCTGGCCCGCGTTGCCGCGGTGAACGCCGGTATCAGCCAGGACGCGCCGGCGCTGACGCTGAACCGCCTGTGCGGTTCCGGTCTTCAGGCTATCATTTCGGCCGCCCAGGCCGTCACCCTCGGGGATGCGGACATTGCCGTGGCCGGCGGGGCGGAAAGCATGAGCCGAGCGGGCTATCTGGCGTCGGGAATGCGGTGGGGCGCGCGGATGGGTGACAGCGCGATGATCGACATGATGACCGCGGCGCTGCACGACCCGTTCCACAACATCCACATGGGCATGACGGCGGAGAATCTGGCTGAATCGCATCAGGTGACCCGGGCGCAGCAGGACGATCTGGCGCTGCTGTCGCATCGCCGCGCCGCGCATGCGATTGCCGAGGGGCGGTTCAAAAGCCAAATTTTGCCGGTGACGCTGAAAACCAGGAAGGGTGAGACGGTTTTCGACACCGACGAGCATGTTCGCGCCGAGGCCAAAGCCGAGGATTTCGCCAAGTTGCGGCCGGTGTTCAAGAAAGACGGGTCGGTAACGGCCGGCAATGCGTCGGGCATCAACGACGGCGCGTCCGCCGTAGTGCTGATGGACGGCGACACCGTGGCGAAGCGGGGTGTGACGCCGATGGGCCGGCTGGTGGCCTATGCCCACGCTGGCGTCGATCCCCAGATCATGGGCATCGGGCCAGTTCCGGCATCGCGGGCCGCGCTGAAGCGGGCCGGGCTGTCGTTGGACCAGATGGACGTGATCGAATCCAACGAGGCGTTTGCCGCACAGGCGTGCGCGGTCGCCAAGGACTTGGGGTTTGATCCGGACAAGGTCAATCCGAACGGTTCGGGGATTTCGCTGGGGCACCCGGTTGGGGCTACCGGGTCGATTCTGACGGTCAAGGCGCTGTATGAGCTTGCCCGGACCGGCGGCCGTTATGCACTGGTAACGATGTGCATCGGCGGCGGTCAGGGGATCGCGGCGATTTACGAGCGGGTCCAGTAGGATCTTCAGGTCCTGGCCGGGTCGATCGCCCGGTCAGGACCTGCCGGCTAATTGCTTTCGTCCGCCACGACCTGTGGCGTGAAGAAATACCCGCCGTAACGAACCGTTTTGATAAACGACGGATCTTTCATATTCGTTTCGATTTTGCGCCGCAGCCGGCTGATCTGCACATCGATGCTGCGGTCGAACACCGCCGCAGCACGCCCGTGCAAAAGCTCCAGCAGATCGTCCCGCGACAGTACTTTGCGGGAATTCTGACAGAAAATGGAAAGAATATTGAACTCCCCGCTGGTCAGGGAGCGTGGCGTGCCATCGGGGGCGAACAACTGCCGGCGGGCCATATCCAGCCGCCAGCCCTCGAACGTCAGGGTCCCGGGAACCGGCGGGGACGGTGGCTCGATACCCGCGCTTCGGCGCATGACCGCGCGCACCCGGGCCACGAGTTCGCGCGGGTTGAACGGTTTCGGCAGGTAATCGTCCGCGCCGAGTTCCAGCCCGACGATCCGATCGGTTTCGCTGCCGCGTCCGGTTACCATGATGATGGGGACAGAGCATTTTCCACGCAGGCGGCGGCAGATG
>JAKBCJ010000050.1 GCA_021807975.1 Pseudomonadota bacterium
CGTTCGGGATTCTCCGACAGCAGCTTGTGGGTGGACAGCTTGCCCTCGGGATCGCGGGCGACGATGTCGGTGAAGGTGCCGCCGCGGTCGATCCAGAATTGCCAGGTGCTCATGGTGCTGTCCTCTTCCCCTGATGCGGTTCCGCGTCGGCAAGGCCGCGCAGTTCCTGCCCGCTGGTTTCCGGTAGCATCAGCGTGGCGATAATGACCAGGGCATAGGCGCTGCCGGCGAACACCCCGACCGCGACCCCCAGCCCCAGCTTCGCCGAGGCCGCACCCACCAGCGTGGGGAACAACGCCGCGAAGCCGCGGCCGAAATTATAGCAGAAGCCCTGTCCCGACCCGCGCAGTTCGGTCGGAAACAACTCGGTAAACACCGCGCCCATGCCGCTGAAGATGCCAGATGCGAAGAACCCCAGCGGAAAGCCCAGCACCAGCATCAGCCCGTCGGAGATCGCGATCTGGGTATAGAGCAGCACCACCGCCATCGACCCGACGGCAAACGTCAGGAAGGTTCTGCGCCGGCCCAATATGTCATTCAAATAGGCGCTGACGATATAGCCGCAGAACGACCCCGTAATGATCACGCCCAGATAGCTGCCCGTACTCAGCACCGACAAGTGCCGCTCGGTTCGCAAAAACGTCGGCAGCCAGGTGGTGATGCCATAGTAACCGCCCTGCGCACCCAGCGCGAGCAGGCTGCCCCTGGCCGTAATGCTCAGGAAGCGCGGCGAGAAGATCGCCAGCAGCGGCGGATGGGCTTCGGCGCGTTGATAGACCGCCGGTTCGGGCACCAGTCGGCGAATCAGGAACACGCTGAACGCTGGCAACAGACCCAGGAAGAACAGCACCCGCCACGCATAGTCCTTGGGCAGCAGCGACGCCGAAAGCGTGGCCGCCAACGCCGCGACGCCCCACCCCACGGCCCAGGAGCTTTGCACGAAACCCACCGCCTTGCCGCGATGGCGGGCGGCGATCACCTCGCCGATCAGCACCGATCCGGCAGCCCATTCGCCGCCGAACCCCAGGCCTTGCAGGCCGCGGGTGACCAGCAGTTGCTGGAAGCTGTTGGTGAAGCCCGACAGGAAGGTGAAAACGGCGAACCAGACGATGGTAATCTGCAACGTGCGGACGCGCCCGATACGATCCGCCAGCAATCCGGCGATCCAGCCGCCCGCCGCCGACAGGATCAGCGTGGCGGTCGCCAGCAGCCCCGCCTGGGTATTGGTCATGCCCCACAGCCCGACCAGAACCGGGACGACGAACGAGTAAACCTGCACATCCATCGCATCCAGGGCGTAGCCGCCGAAGCAAGCCCAGAAGGTGCGTCGTCCATCGCTATCGAAGCCGCGATACCAGTCGAACATGGCCTATTCCCTGCATTTCAGGCGCGAATCACGGAAATTCTCCATAAGTGTAATTGCCAAAGATGGATAATCGTATGTCGTGATGCCTCGGGATAAGCGCAGCTTATAATTCCGCCGCCACTTCCCTGGCGACATCCGCGATCGTTGCCGCCGAACCGGGCGGCTGGGTTGTCAGGAAACTGGCGGTGAAGCGCAGCGGCGGCAGCCCGGGTTCCACTTCCAGCTTCCTCAACCGGCCGGCCGCGATTTCGCTGCTTACGATAGCGTCCGGCACCACGCCAATGCCGATGCCGTCTATCGCCATGGTCACGATGGAAGCAAGGCTGCTGCTGGAGAATATCCGCGCCGGCGGCAGTTCAGGGCGGGCGAACAGCGCCATCAGTTGAGCGTGCGGCAGCGTGCCGCGTGCATAGGACAGAAGAGGCCAGCTCGCGAGGGCCGCCAGGTCCATGGGGCCTTCGCCCAGGTCCAGCGCGGGACTGGCGACCCAGGCCATATCGTAGTCGCCCAGCAGCACGTTGCGGACGCGGGGATCGTTGACAGGACCCAGCAACATCGCCACGTCCAGTTCGCCGGTCAGCAGCATGGTTTGCATCGTGGGTGAAATATCCACGGTGATCTCGGGCGTTATGCCCGGATAAAGCCCGTGCAGGCGCTGAATCATCCGCCCCAGCAGGGTGTGGACCAGGGTTTCGGCGACGCCGATGCGCAGGATGCCGTAATGATCGGCCGTTCCGGTGAGTTGCGACTCCAGTTCCGAGCGCAGCGCCAGCATCCGTTCGGCCAGGGTGTAAAGCGCCAGGCCTTTCGGCGTGGGAGTTGTGGCCCGGTTCGGCGCGCGATCCAGCAGCCGCACGCCGCAGCGCGCTTCCAACTGCCCGATGCGGCCCGACACCGCCGGCTGCGTCATATGCAGACGCTCCGCCGCTCTGCTGAACCCGCCCAGTTTGACGACCCAGAAGAAGACTTCCAGCGACCGCAGATCGATCATCGTCCCCTTCCTGTTCCGCCCGCCCGGCTGGCTGGCTCCTATGATGGCGTATTCCGCATGTGTTCGCCCAGGCCCTGGATTTGCGGCAGTATTTCCTCGCCAAGGGCGGCATCGGCCACCGTTTCGCTCCATGCCTGGCGGAAGCACGCAAGCCAGCCGCGTATCTCCTCCGATCCGATGCGCGCGTGCAGGTGCCGGCGGCGCAGCATCGGCGGCCCGTGCTTGTCGGTGAACAAGGGCGGACCGCCCAGCCAGCCGGAGAGGTACTCGAACAGCTTTTGCTCGCTGTTTTCCAGACTGGGCGGATGGATCGCCCGGCAGGCCGCCGCGTCGGGACGACTGTCCATCAACGCGTAGAACCGCGACGTCAGTCGCCGAATGCCGGCGGCGCCGCCGATCCGGTCATAGGGCAGTGGACCCGGGGCTGGTGTGTCGGACGGACCCATGCGGGTATGCGCTCCTGCTGATATATCGGGACGGAAGGTGGCCGCCCACCGAGCTTATTGCCACCTGAACACATGCACAGATATCGCCCGCGATGCCACGGCAGCTATGACCACAAACCATGGATGCCCCGCCATATCGCCGATCCGCGTGCGCTGGCCCGCCGGCTATGGTTATGATGCCCGCCGCCGCCAGTGAAGGAGTCCCGATGTCCGCCAGCACGTTGCCGAATGCGACCTTGACCGAGGCCTATCGGGCACTGACCCCCGGGTCCGCCGCGTTGGCCGCCAAGGCCAAGATCGCCATGCCCAGCGGGATCGCGCATGACAGCCGGCATTTCGATCCGTATCCGATCTATGTGCAGCGGGCGCTCGGGCCGGTGAAGTGGGATGTCGATGGCAACAAGTATGTCGATTACTTCGGCGGCCACGGGTCCTTGCTGCTCGGCCACTGCCACCCGACGGTGATGGCGGCGGTGCATGCCGCCCTGGATAAGGGCACCCATTTCGGCGCCTGCCATGAGCTGGAGGTCCGCTGGGCCGAACTGATCATGCAAATGGTGCCCTCGGCGGAACGGGTGCGGTTCACGTCCTCCGGCACGGAGGCGACTTTGATGGCGCTGCGCCTGGCGCGCGCCTACACCGGCCGGCCAAAGCTGGTGCGGTTTCGCGGGCACTTCCACGGCTGGCATGACCACATGACCAACGGGTACTCGAATCATTTCGATGGCAGTGCAACCAGCGGCGTTTTGCCGGGCGTCGCTGACAACGTGCTGTTGTGCGATCCCAACGATGTCGCGGGGATTACCCGGATATTCAACGAGCACAAGGACATCGCGGCGCTCATCCTGGAGCCGACGGGCGCCAATTTCGGCAAGATGCCGATCCTGCCGTCGTTTCTGACCCTGCTGCGCGACCTGACGAAGCAGGCCGGCGCCCTGCTGATCTTCGACGAGGTTGTGACCGGCTTCCGCGTATCCCCGGGCGGCGTGCAAGCGGCGGTGGGCATCACGCCGGACATGACCACCCTGGCGAAGATCGTGTCAGGCGGCATGCCGGGCGGGGCGGTCGTCGGACGCAAGGACATCATGGATTGGCTGGACTTCGCCGCCGCCAAGGCGGCGGGGACCGAGAAGGTCGCGCATCTGGGCACGTTCAACGCCAACCCGATCTCCGCCGCCGCCGGCATAGCCACGCTGGAAATCGTCAAGTCCACCGATGCCTGCGCCCGGGCGAACGCATTCGGCGCCGAGATACGCACCAGGTTGAACGAAGTGCTGATCGAGGAGAAAATGAAGTGGGCCGCGCATGGCTCCAACTCCGGATTTCATATCTTCACGAACCCCGAGGGCGATAACGTCGTGCCCGGCGCGTTCGACGCCGCGGCGTTCATCCCCAAGATGCTGAACAAGCCGCGTGGCGAGGGCGTCACCGCGCTGCTTCGGATGGGTATGCTGGTGAACGGCGTCGATATGAACTCCGGCCCGTCGGCCTGGATCTCCGCGATGCACGGCGAGGAAGAGATGACAACGACGGTCGAAGCGCTGCGGGCGACAGTGCGGGCGTTGAAGCGGGAAGGGGTTGTCTCGTAGCGAGGAACTACCCCAAGTCCTGATTCATCGGTTTCACGATTTCGGGGCCGATCTTCAGGTACGTCGCGACGTCGTCCTGTTCCTTCAGCATCCGGTTGCGGATGAGTATCGCGCGCCGGGTTGGCCGGCGGCGGCGCGCAAGATGTGACCCGTCGGGCAGGCGTTACTTATCCCGTAATCCGCGCATCGCCAGATAGTAGCCCAGCACGCCGAAGCCCGCGACGATGCCCAGGCTGACCGTGGCGGTGTCCGACACCGGCCCGCGACGAACGGGGTTGGAGATATGCACCTCGATCACCGGGAAGCTCACCTGACTGATCGCGGCCGTCAGCGCGGGGTAGCCGCGCGAAAATCCCGCCGGATTGACCAGCGCGCCGGCAAAGCCTTCGTCGTTCGCCGCGTACAGCCGGTTGATGACCTCCCCTTCGATGTTGGAGTGGAATATCTCCACTTCGACATCCAGGTCTTTTGCATACTGGAGTATGTGCTCGTTGTATTGATCCAGCGTCATAGTACCGAAAATTTCGGTTTGCGTTTTGCCGCGCATATTCATGCCGGCCCCCTGGACAACGAGGATTTTCATGGCGACGTTTCCCTTGATATCGGATCGGACGAACGGTAGGCGACCGACCGGGGGCTGACAAGCACGGCCAGAATGGGGGACACATGGCGACGACCGAAGACAGCCTGATCGAGGCATTTTGGCGGGAGCGCCAGCATGGCGTCTATTTCCCGCCGGCTTATTACGGCAAACTCAGTATCGACCAGTCCTATGCCATCCAACTTGGGCTGATCGCCAGGCGCTGCGCCGCCGGAGAGAAGCAGATCGGCTGGAAAGTCGGCCTGACTGCCCCCGCGATCCAACAACAGTTCGGCTTTCACGAGCCGGTGTTCGGCTGCGTGCTGGAAAGCCAGCCATCGGGGTATGTTTTCGCACCCAACAGCCTGATCGCACCGGGCTTTGAGAACGAACTCTGTATGCAACTGCGTGTCGATCTGTCCGGAACCGTCAGTTTGGACGAAGCACGCGCGGCGATCGACGTGGTCTATCCGGCACTGGAGATCATCGAAACCCGCGGCCCGTTCACCGAACAGATCGCGCTGGCATTGGCCGATAACGCCCAGCAAAAGACGGTGATCCTGGGCGAACCCGCGGCGCTGCCAGCCAACCTGGCCGCGATCGAAGCGCGCGTGTCGATCGACCGCACTACCGTAGCGACCGGGACGGGCGACGCCGTGCTCGGCAATCCGTTGAATTCGATCGTATGGCTCGCTGGCAAGTTGGGTGCCTACGGCCGAAGGCTGAAGGCCGGCGAGATCGTCATGACCGGTTCGTTTACCCGCCAGTTTCCGATCGCCCCTGGCAATCGGATCGAAACCGTCTTTTCGGGCATTGGCGTGGTGCGTGCCGGGATGGCGGCCTGACGTCCCCCTCGGGGAAGTGGCTGGCCCGCGCACGGACCAGCCAACTCCCTACTTTCGGATGACGGTTGTCTTGACTTTGACGTCAATCTTCTCCACTATCCTCAGCAGAAGTTTGAGATGCCTCCACATCCCATCCTCCACGAGTAAGCCGGCCGGGCCTATTCCCGGCCGGTTTTTTCGTTTTAGGCCGGATGGATGAAGAAATGGTTAACGCTTCCGGGGAAGTGGCTGGCCCGCGAACGGACCAGCCAACTCCCTACTTTCGGATGACGGTTATCTTGACTTTGACGTCAATCTTCACCATTATCCTCAGCAGAAGTTTGAGATGCTTCTTCATCTCACACTCCTCCGTAAGCCGGCCGGGCCTGTTCCCGGCCGGTTTTTTCGTTTTAGTCCAAATGTCTGAACAAGAAGTTAACCCCGCCCCCGAAACCAAGCTGGCGACAACCGGGGTTGCCCCGAGCCGGAAGGCTGCTTACTGGGCATCCCGCAACCATTCAGGACTCTCGCTCCATGGCCACGATCCGCGCGCTTCAACTCCTTGGCGACCGTCAGGTCGAACTGATGGAACGCGACGCGCCGCCCTCCCCTGGACCGGATCAGGTCCAACTGCGTATCCGCGCGGTGGGGCTGAACCATATCGACGTATGGGGCTTTCGCGGCATGGCCTTCGCCAAACGCCTGTATCCTCTGACCGTGGGTGCCGAAGCCGCGGCCGAGGTCGTGGCCGTCGGTTCCGACGTCACGAACGTCGCGCCGGGCGACCGCGTCGTGCCTTATTCCGCGCTGACCTGCGGCACCTGCCCGGCCTGCCTGCGTGGCCGTGACAATTTGTGTGAGAACGTCGGCGGCGTTCGTGGCTTCCATATCGATGGGTTTGCCGAAGACCTGACCAACCATCCTGCCCGACTGCTGGTCAAAATCCCAGACGGCGTGTCCATGCGGGATGCCGCCTGCGTTTCCGTCGCCTATGGCACGGTGGAGCACATGCTGTTCGACAACGCTCATCTGGAACCGGGGGAAACCGTCCTGGTCCATGCCGGCGGCTCCGGCATCGGCAGCATCGCGATCCGTATCGCCAAATCCATCGGCTGCACCGTCATCACCACGGTCGGTTCCGCCGACAAGGCCGAAAAAGCCAAGGCCCTGGGCGCCGACCACGTCATCAATTACCGCGAAGACCGGTTCGAGGGCGTCGTGCGCAAACTGACGAAGAAGAAAGGCGTCGATGTGGTGTTCGAACACACCGGCGCCGACACCTGGAACGGTTCGTTGCTGTCGATGAAGCGGGGCGGCCGGCTGGTGACGTGCGGGGCGACATCCGGCCCCACCGCCAGCCTGAACCTGATGCAGTTGTTCCAGCAGCAATATCGCATCACCGGCTCATTCGGCGCCCCAATGTCGGCGCTGGCCCGCGCCCTGGACCGGATCGCCGGCGGAGTGAAGCCGGTCATCGACACGGTGTATGGATTGCCCGACTTCCGCGCCGGGGTGGACCGGCTGGAAACGCGGGACGTGTTCGGCAAAATCGTGGTCGAACTCTGAACCGCGTGCGCCGCCAGCTTACACTTTACGGGGATCGAATCCTCGGTCGCCTGGTCAAGTGGGCGATCCGCCTGCTGCGGCGCGCCGACCCCGATCGAACGTCGGACGTCTGCGGCGCCATCGCCCGGCGGATCGGCCCCTGGCTGCCCCAGCACCGGATCGGCCAAGCCAACCTGAGGGCGGCATTCCCCGAAAAGGATGCCGCCTGGATCGAGGCGACCCTGCGCGAGGCATGGGAAAACCTGGGCCGCGTGGCGGGCGAGTACGTTCACATGGCGCGCATATGGGACTACGACCTGAACAACCCCAACGCCGGCCGTATCCAGACCGACAGCGTACCGCTGTTCGACATGATGCGCACAGACGGCAAGCCGGGACTGTGTTTCGCCGCCCATCTTGGGAACTGGGAACTACCGGCCGTAGCCGCGGCGGCGCACGGTCTGGCCTCGGCAGTGGTGTACCGCATGCCGAACAACAAGGCGGTGGCCAAGGAGATTATCCGGATCCGGGCGCCGCTGATGGGTCGAATGATCCGAACCCGGGCGCAGGCGGCGGTGGAAATGGCCGCCGCGCTATCCGCCGGGGAGCATCTGGGCATGGTCGTCGATCAGCATTTCTCGCGCGGTGTCGATGTCACGTTCTTCGGCCGCCGCTGCAAGGCCAACCCGTCCATCGCCCGGCTCGCCCGCCGGTTCGATTGCCCGGTAGTGGGGGTGCGGGTTGTGCGGCTGCCGGATCACCGCTTCCGGGTCGATGGTTTCGGCCCCTATGACCTGCCGCGCACCGCCGATGGCGAAGTCGATGTTCAGGCGACCACCCAGATGATCACCGACGTAATCGAGGGCTGGGTGCGTGAGAACCCGGGCCAATACCTATGGTTCCATCGCCGCTGGCGTTGAAGGGCAGGTTGGTGTTTCACCCCGCTTCCATGGTATCGCCATTCCGATCACGAACGGACGCCACGCATGCGGGAAATTAAGGCGTTGACGTCGGTGCGCGGCATCGCGGCGATGATGGTCGTGCTGCAGCACTTCTCGACGACCGCTCAGCACCACGCGGCGGATGACATACCGTCCCTGGTCCCGCATGGCTACATGGCGGTGAATCTATTTTTCGTGCTTAGCGGCTTCATCATGGCCTATACCTATCACCGCGATTTCGATCTGCGCGGGTTGCGCGCCATGCCGTCGTTTCTGTTGAAGCGGGCTGCCCGGATACTCCCGCTCAACACCGTTGTCGTCGTTGGGATTGTGCTGGCGGGGCTGGTCAGCCAATTCGTGACCGGTCGAAACATCTTCTATACCAGCAGTAACATTCTGTACGATGCGGTTTGCAACCTGTTGCTTGTGCAGGCGTTCGGCTTGGGAACGAATCTCAACGGCCCGTCCTGGTCGATCTGCACCGAATTCGCGGCGTATCTTTTGTTCCCGCTTCTGCTCGCCTGCGCGTTCGCCCGGCGCATCGTCTCCGCCGCCGTGTCGATCGCCGCAATGGGGACGCTGATCGTCACCGCGATCCAGCATCCGCACTTCGGTCTCGACGTGGCCACCATCGGCGGGGAACTCGCCTTATGCTTCTCGCAATTCGTCCTTGGCCTGTTCACCTATCGGGCGGCGCGAAATCCCCGGGTGGCGGCGATCCTGCGCGGCGACTGGCCGGCAATCCTGGCTGCCGGATGGATCGCGGCCTGCTTGCTGCTGCGCCTCGATCTGCCGGCGGCGATGGCGTTTCCCGCCATGGTGGCCGCCCTTGCGTGCAACGACGGATCGGTCGGGCGGCGGCTTTCGACACCCGTTCTGTATTTCCTCGGGGAAATTTCGTTTTCGATCTATCTGATCCACGATCCGCTTCGCCCGCTCGCGCTGGCGATCTTGCGGGCTGTTCATCCAGCCTTGCTTGGCATGGTGCCCGCCCTGGGTTTTGCCCTGGCCGGTTCGTTGCTGGTGATCCCATTGGCGTTTGTTGGCTATGTCGCGGTAGAGCGTCCTGGCCGGCAAATCGTCCGCGGCTTGGCCGCCCTCTTCGTCCGCCCGGCGGTTAGCTGATATAAGCTCCGGCGATAGCGACCAGGAGCCTGAACCCATGCGCATTCGTCTGCTTTTCCCCGCGATCCTGCTGGCCCTGTCCGGCCCGGTATTCGCCCAATCCGCCCCGCCTCCGGCATCAACGCCCGCCGTGGAGCCCAGGGACCGCCCGTCGGACTACCTCCGCGCGGCGCAGGGCGCGCTGGCGCTGGGTCACGATGGGGAAGCGCAGGAGGCGCTGGAAATGGCCCAAACCCGCATGCTCGACCGCTCCGTGCCACTCGGTCAGACCGACCGCCCGAGCGATAATCCGACCGTCGGTCAGATATCCCGGGCAACGCAGGCGCTCGCCGCGCATGATCGGCTGACCGCCATGCAGGGCATCCAGGAAGCACTCGCCTCGGCTGTCGCGCAGGGCCAGTAGCCCCGCGCGCCGGCTGGGCTGTAAGGCAGGAAATTACCGAGCGGTGAGTTCCGGGAAATCCTCCTCGCGGAACTCGCCCTCGCCGCGGTGCCCGGCCTTGGCGAGGGCCTCCTCCGCCTGACGTAACTCCACCCGCCGAATCTTTCCCGAGATCGTCTTCGGCAGCCCGCCAAAGGTAATGCGCCGGATGCGCTTATAGGGTGCCAACGTGCCGCGCAGGTGCTGGAAAATCGACAACGCCGTTTCCCGTGTCGGTTCGAAATCGGCTGCCAGGGTCACGAACGCCTTCGGCACCGCCATGCGCACCGCGTCGGGGGCGGGCACCACGGCCGCCTCGGCCACCGCCGGATGCTCGATCAGCGCGCTTTCCAGCTCAAACGGGCTGATCCGGTAATCCGACGCTTTGAACACGTCATCCGCTCGGCCGACATAGGTGTAGTACCCATCGGTGTCGCGAGTCGCCACGTCGCCGGTGCGATAGGCCAGATGGTTGCCGGTTTTGATGCCCAGCGGTGCGAATGTCCCGTCGTCCTTCTGGTAGCCGCGCATCAGGCCCACCGGCGCGGGGTCCAGTTCGATGCAGACCTCCGCCTCCTCGGCTTCCTGACCGTCAGCGTCCAGCAGGGCGATCCGGTAACCGGGCGCTTCGACCCCCATGGAACCGGGCTTCACCGTCAGGCCGGGGAACACGCCGATCTGCACCGTGGTTTCGGTCTGGCCATAGCCCTCGCGCGGGGTTTTGTTCCAGACTTTCTGGACGTGTTCGATCACCTCGGGGTTCAGCGGCTCCCCGGCGGAACAGACTTCCCGCAGCGAGGTCTGCCACTTGGTCATGTCCTCTTGCACGAACATCCGCCAAACGGTCGGCGGGGCGCAGATCGTGGTGACCTTGTTTTCGACGATCGAGTCCAGCATGCCCGGCGCGTTGAACCGGGGTTGGTTGGCGATAAACACGGTCGCGGCGGCATTCCACGGCGCGAAGACGCAGCTATAGGCATGCTTGGCCCAACCCGGCGAGGAGATGTTCAGGTGCATGTCGCCCGGGCGCAGGCCGATCCAGTACATCGTGGTCAAATGGCCGACCGGGTAGCTTTGATGGCTGTGCTCCACCAGCTTGGGGCGCGAGGTGGTGCCGGAGGTGAAATACAGCAGCAGCGGATCGGTCGCCTTGGTGGGGCCGTCCGGCTCGAACACCGCCGAACCCTCCAGCAGCGTGTCGTAGCGGTGCCAGCCTTCAGGTGCGTCGCCCACGGCGATTCGGGTGACGGAAGGATCGAGTCCGTCGAACTTGGCGGCATCCGCCGCGCTGGCGATCAGATGACGGGTGCGGCCGCGGTCGAACCGGTCTTTCAGATCGGCGGGCGCCAGCAATGTGGTGGCGGGAATCACCACCGCACCCAGCTTCATAGCGGCCAGCATGGTTTCCCATAGCGGGACGACATTGCCGAGCATCAGCAGGATTCGCTCGCCGCGTTTGACGCCCATCGCCCGCAGCCCGTTGGCAACGCGGTTGGAGGCTTCGGACAGTTCCGCGAAGGTGCGGGTGGCTGCACCCTCGCCAGTGATCTTCAGCGCGAGCTCGTTCGCATGGTTGACCGCGAGTTCTGCGTCGAACCAATCCAGCGCGTAGTTGAAATGCTCCATCTCCGGCCAGCGGAAGTCGCGGTGGGCGGTGGCGTAGTCTTCACGGTGGGCGAACAGGAAGTCGCGCGCTGCCTTGAATGCCTGGGTGCTCATTTTTTGTACGTTCCCCGCGTGGCCCGATGCTGGGCGTTTTGCCGTCGCACAGGGTTATAGCGGGGATTGAGGGGGCGGGGAACGGCCCGCCCCGTATGCAGCGATCAATCCCGTTTCTGTCCCGCCAGCCAGCGGAACACCACGGAGAAGTCCTTCCCGCCGTCGCCCTGATCCACCACCTGCTGATAGAATGACAGTGCCTTCGCGGCCAACGGCGTTGGGGAGCCGGTGGCCTCGGCTGCCGCCTGTGACAGCTTCACATCCTTCACCATCAGCGCGGCGGCGAAACCCGGCGCATAGTCGCGGTTGGACGGCGCCGCCGGCACGGGGCCCGGGGCGGGGCAGTAATTCGACAATGCCCAGGAATTGGCTGTCGCGGTGGAGCAGATCTGATGCAGTTTCTCCCAGTCCAGCCCCAGCTTCTGCGCCAGCAGGAACCCTTCCGAGACGCCGACCATATTGATCGCCAGCATCATGTTGTTGCAGATCTTCACTGCCTGACCCGCGCCCGGGCCGCCGGCATGGAAGATGTTCTTGCCCATCGCCTCCAGCACCGCCTTGCCGCAGGTGAACGCCTCCTCGGTGCCGCCGACCATGAAGGTCAGCGTGGCGTTCTGCGCGCCGGCCGTGCCGCCGGAAACCGGAGCATCCAGCATCGCCAGCCCGGCGGTTTCGGCCGTCGCGGTGACAGTGCGGGCGCTGTCCACATCGATGGTGGAGCAATCGATCAGCAGCGGCTTGGCGTGCTTTACCAGATCGATCACGCCGCCCTGGTTAAGATACACGTCGCGCACATGCTCACCCGCCGGCAGCATGGTGATCACCACAGACGCGCCAGCAATCGCCTCACGCGCGCTGGAGGCTGTCTTGCCGCCGGCAGCGGCAAGCGCTTCCAGGGCCGCCGGATTCAGGTCGAATCCGGTGACGGTATGGCCGGCTTTCACCAGGTTGGCCGCCATCGGCCCGCCCATGTTGCCCAGCCCGATAAATCCAATTGTCGCCATGATCAGAGCACCTCGAAGATTTCGTAAACCGGACCTTCCGGCGGACGGCTGCCAGACCCGATGCCGATGATTCCATTCAGCCAGGCATATTTCGGCGAGGCGGTCTCAAAATTCACCGCCGTGCGGAAGTAATAAAGCGACGGATCGACGAACTCGCCGCCGTTGACCTTCGCCATCACGTCGGCGGGCCCATGCCGCAGGCCGCGATAGGTCAGGCCGATCGCCGCGCCGTCGTCGGTTTGCAGCACGATCCGCACGTCCAGCACGGTGACGCCGTCCGGGCGCCCGATGATCCAGTCCGCCCCGCCCGGCAGCACGGTGCCGCGCAGCTTCGGTCCCTCGAACGTGCCGCCAGCCACCAGGCCGACGCGGCGGTTGCCGATGGGTGTTTCCCCGATCGGCTGCATGCCGTTTACCGCGAGCTTCAACGTCAGCAGGTGGGATGTTCGTATCTCAGCCATATTGGTTTCTCTCCCTTGGGCTCCCGGTGGTTTTACGGCCGGGAGGTTCGGCGGGCTAGGGGGTGAAGAACCGCAGGAACCAATCCAGCACCTGCTCCGGCGCTTCTTCGTTCACATAGTGTCCGCTGGGCAGGGCTTCGCCGCGCACGTCGTCCGCCCGTTGCGCCCACAGACCCAGCGGATCGGCGAAGCGCCGGCCGACGCTGCTTCGGGCACCCCACAGCACAAGTAGAGGCATCGGTATTCTACGGCCCAGATCGGCGGTATCCAGCTCGCAGTCGATTGTTGCGGCGGCCCGGTAGTCGCCGCACGACCCGCGGATCGTCTTTTCGTTGAAGCATCGCACATATTCGTCCCAGATCGCCGGCGGAATGTGGTTCAAATCGGCGGTCAGCTTCAGCAGCTTCTTGCGCATGAACCAGTCGGCCGGAACCCCGCCCAGCATCCGTTCCGGAAAATCCGCCGGCTGCGCCATGAACGGCCAGTGCCAGGCGTCGATCGCACCTTCCTTGTCCATCGCCGCCCACATATCCAGCGTCGGCACGATGTCGATCACGCAGGCCCGGAGGACCTTATCGGGATGATCCAGGCACATCCGATGCGTGGTACGGCCACCGCGATCGTGTCCCGCAACGAAATACCGTTCGTAGCCCAGCGTCCGCATGACCTCCACCTGATCCTGCGCCATCGCCCTGAATGAGTAGTTGGAGTGATCCGGCGCCTCTGGCGGGGCGGAACTGTCGCCGTAGCCGCGCAGATCAGCCGCTACGACGTGGAATCGTTCCGCGAGGCGGGGCGCCACTTTATGCCACGCCACATGGGTCAGCGGATTGCCATGCAGCAGCAGCAGCGGCGGCCCGCTGCCGCCATGCCGCAGGCGGATGCGGGCGCCGCTTGTCTGTATGTCCGTCACGGTAAACCCGGGCATGATATCCATGGACTGTTTCCCTCCGCCGCGACCGCTGCCGCCACGCAAATCATGTCACCCGGGGACGGAACATGCCAGCCCGGGACCGCTGCTCCGGGGTGTCTGTCCCTGGCGCCCTTATCCCTGGCACTTGAGCAAACCGCCGGACGGGCCGAGTATCGCCGCACATATCCGCAGGAGGAATACAGAATGCCCGAGAGCCCCATGCCCGAGAGCCCGGCCGATCAGGCGATGTTGGCCGCCAGCCAGACCCGCCTGCCGCTGAACGGTATCACGGTCCTGGATCTTACACTGGCACGCGCGGGGCCAACCGCGGTGCGCCATTTCGCCGACTGGGGGGCGGATGTGATTCGGATCGAACCGCCCGCCACGGATGGGGAGGACGTCGCCGGTCGCCGCCATGGCTTCGACTTTCAGAACCTGCACCGCAACAAGCGCGCCGTCACTCTGAACCTGAAATCCAAGGAAGGCCATGAGGCTTTCATGCGCCTGGCCGCCAAGGCCGACGTGATCCTGGAAAACATGCGGGCCAACGTGAAGCACCGGTTGAAGGTGTCCTATGAAGACGTGAAGGCGGTCAACCCGCGCATTGTCTATGGCAGCATCTCCGGCTTCGGGCAGGACGGACCTTACGGCCCGCGCGCCGGGGTGGATCAGATCGCGCAGGGCATGGGCGGCCTGATGTCGATCACCGGGGAGCCCGGGCGCGGCCCGATGCGCGTCGGCATCCCGATCGACGATTTGACCGCCGGCAACCTGCTGGCGATGGGCTGCATGATGGCGCTGTTCGACCGGCAACGCACCGGCGTCGGCCGCTGGGTCACCACGTCGTTGCTGGAAGCGCAGATCTTCATGCTGGATTTCCAGGCCAGCCGATGGCTGATGGAAGGCGAGGTCGCCGGGCAGGCTGGCAACGATCATCCCACGGGCATCCCAACCGGCGTGTTCCCCACCAGCGACGGTCACATCAACATCGCCGCCAGCTCCTCCCGCGTGTTCACCCGCTTCTGCGAGGCGATCGACCGCAAGGACTGGCTGGAACGCGAGGACTGGAAAACCCAGATCGGCCGCAGCAAGGACCGCAAGGCGATCAACGCGGCGATCAGCGAGATCACGCGCACCAAACCGTCCAACCACTGGATCGAGCTGTTCGAGGCCAATGGCATTCCGTGCGGCCCGATCTACAGCATCGACCAGGTCTTCGCCGACCCGCAGGTCAAACACCTCGGCATGGCAACGAAGATGGCGAGCCCGCATGTGGGCGACGCCGAAATCGTTGCATCGGCCATTAACATCTCCGGCTTTTCCAAGGCGATCCGCACATATACGCCGGATGCCGGGGAGCACAGCGACGAGATTCTAAAAAGTGTTGGCTACACCGACGCTGAATTAAACGACATGAGACAGAAAGGAGTTATCTGAATGCTGCCGGATCGTGCGGAAACGCGGGCATTCGCGAACGGAAAAATGCTGGCGGCGAAGGATGACGGGGTCGGCCTGATCACCTTCAACCAGCCGGAAAAGCGCAATGCCATTTCAATGGAGATGTGGACCGGGCTGGGCGATATCCTCGACGAATTCAGCGAGGACAGCAGTGTCAGCGTGGTGATCCTGACCGGCGCCGGCAACAAGGCGTTCGTGTCGGGCGCCGATATCAGCCAGTTTGAGAAGAACCGCAACAGCGCGGACGCACAGGCGGAGTACGACCGGGCAAACAGTGTCGGACGCAACAAGCTGATCGAATTCAAAAAGCCGGTGATCGCACGTATCCAAGGCTTCTGCATGGGCGGCGGGCTGGCGATCGCCATGGCAACCGACATTCGTATTGCAGCAGCCGACAGTCAGTTCGGCATCCCGGCGGCGCGGCTGTCGATTGCCTATGCGCCGGACGCGGTTCGCCGCCTGATCGATCTGGTTGGGCCGGCCCATGCCCGGATGATCCTGTACACCGCCAAGCGCATCGATGCGGCGGAAGCGGAGCGGATCGGGTTGATCAACCGGATGACCACGCAAGAAGCACTGAATGACGTGGTGCTGGATATCGCCCGTTCGATCGCCGACAACGCACCGCTGTCGGTGGCAGCGTCGAAGCTGACGATCAACGAGATGCTGAAAGATGGCAGCCAGCGCGATATGGCGGCGATTCAACGCGCCGTGGATGGCTGCTTCAACAGCGCCGACTATAAGGAAGGACGGACGGCGTTCATGGAAAAGCGCGCCCCGAAGTTCGTGGGCGCTTAAATACGAGTGATATTCCGGGCGGCCCGGCCGCTCGGAATATCATTGCGTGCGCCGGCGACCAATTGGTCAATAATTGGCATTATATTATATTCTGTCCGCAATCTTCTTTGGCAGCCGTACGTTTTGCCGCAATATTCCGGTTAAGAATTAATTTCAGATAAGCCGATGGCTTTTTTCATCAAGCTCCCGATTATTCTCATTCTTTGTGGCGATTGGGGCAATTTTTGCGCTCCCTTCGCCGGAAGGCGCGACTACTTTATTCAGTGATACCCTTCAGACGATTCTGACTTAATGGAACACTCCTAATCCATTCGGGGAGATCATCGCGGCACCTGGTGGCGGCAATGCGCTGACGTTCAGTGTCCTACAGGGCGGATCAGGTCGCCTTACCACCTAATCGACGTTCACATCCAACACCGGGGGATTCACCCTCTCGTTCGATATCTATGCCAAATGCGGCCACACAAGCGGATGCGGGGCGTTTCTTGAAGCGGCAGGCAGTTGGACGCTCTCCGATACTCGTTTGGCAGCGCGGTCCAATTCGCCGGCTCACCGGGTTAG
>JAKBCJ010000453.1 GCA_021807975.1 Pseudomonadota bacterium
TCCGACGCGCTCGCCGTTAATTTCCGTTTCCGCAACGAGAATTACAGGCTGGATATTTTCGAGCCAGTTTAATATGGTTTTTCGCGTGTGTTACGCTGGATCTCCTGATATAAACCGCCAGATCGTAGGTATATGCTCACGGCGTAAGCAGAATCGTCGCACTTTATGGTCTTGGCTTGAAGGGGATAATATCTTCATTCGGCGGAGAACGTCATGGACAACGTCTCAAACGACGGCCATCACAATGAAATTGAGCCAAGCTCACCCACCCTGGCGGAAATCAGCAAAATTCGGGTCTTTGTTGCGTCGGAGAATATTAAGTCCTTTAGCCGACAGATCGCCGCCGCTCAGGATGAGGCGGATCGCAGTTTGCTGACTAAGATGTTGTGGGCCGAACAGGAAAATCTTGCATCCGCGATGGCCGCTTTGCGCGCTTAATCCGTCCCGAACGTCGTGACGAGGCGAAGCAGGGACTGCCGCGCCCGGGCCGCGTCTCTTGCTAGTGCAATAAGCCCGGGGATCTGGCTTGGCCGTCGTAATACTGACGATAGTACCGGCACGAGTCCGATTTGACCCAATGGGTTCAGGGCGATCAATGCCGCTGGCGGCAGGGTACGTTGCGCGGGATCGCAGATTGCCCGGACGATAGCGAACGGCAATTCATGCGTGGCCGCGATCTGGGCCACCGCACCGCTTTCCAGGTCAATGGCGTCCGCCCCGGTCGCGGCACGCAACGCGGCCTTCCCCGCGGCACTGGCTGCCACCGTATCGCCGGCCAGGATCGTGTGCCCGGTCAAGCCACCGAACCGCCGAGCCAAGGCGGCATCAGCCGCCAGTCGCGCGCCATTCGATAATACAACCGCCGGGACGACAACCTCGCCAGGTTTCAGGCCAGGGTCCAACCCGCCGGCCAGGCCGAAACTGATAAGCGCGGTCGCGCCTTGAACCACCAAGCGGTTTGCGGCCGCCTCCGCCCCGGCCGGGGTGCCGCCGCCTGCCTGAACGATCCCGCCGAAACGGGCGGCGATCCGCCCCTCGGCAGTCAGACCGACAACAAAACCAAGCCGGCTCAGAACCCAACCTCGACACGGCGCGTGTTGCCGCGGGTCAGATTACGGTAGCGCGCCAGGGCCAGCAGCGGGAAATACAGCTTGTAGCCGTGATACCGCAGGTAGAACACGCGCGGGAAACCCACAGCGGTATAGGGTTCCTCGGTCCACTCACCATCCGGTTTTTGCGTCGTGGCCAGATAGGCAATGCCCCTGGCCGTCGCGGGGTGATCCGTCGCGCCGGCCGCCATCAACCCAAGTACCGCCCACGCCGTCTGGCTTGGGGTGCTGACCTTGTAGCGCCCCGGAGCAGCATCAGCGTAGCTTTCCTCGTCCTCACCCCAGCCGCCGTCCTCCCGCTGGACCGAAACCAGCCATTGCACCGCCCGGGCCATTGCCGGATCGGCATGCGGCACGCCGGCGGCATTCAACGCGCACAGCACCGACCAGGTACCATAGATGTAGTTTGTGCCCCAGCGGCCGAACCAACTCCCGTCCGGTTCCTGCTCCCGTCGCAAATACGCCAGTGCCTTGACCATGACAGGATCGTCCGCCGCCATGCCGATCTGCGCCAGAAACGACACGCAGCGCGCGCTGACGTCGGCCGTCGGCGGATCCAGCAAGGCCCCATGGTCGGCGAACGGAATGTGGTTCAGGTAGTGATGCGTATTCTCAGGCTCAAACGCGCCCCAGCCGCCGTCCGAGGACTGCATGCCGATCACCCATTCCCGGGCGCGGTCGATCGACCCGGCATAGGCCGGATCGCCATTTCGGTGGAGCAGCATGCCCACCACGGCAGTATCGTCCACATCCGGGTAATGCGGATTGTTGTACTGGAACGCCCAGCCACCCGGCCGCAGCCCGGGGCGCCGCACTGCCCAGTCGCCGACAACGTCATTGATTTGCAGCGGCTTCAGCCAGTCGCAGGCGCCGTCGGTCGAAACCCCGGCCTCGGCCAGCGCATGCCCGGCAAGGCCGGTGTCCCACACTGGCGAAAGGCATGGCTGGCAATAGGCGCGGTCTTCCTCGATCACCAGAAGCTTGCGAACCGACTGCCAGGCGATCGCCGCCGCCGGATGGTCTGGCGGATAGCCCAGCGTGTCGAACATCATCACGCTGTTGGCCATGGCGGGATAGATCGCGCCCAGCCCATCCTCGCCGTTCAGCCGTTCGGTGACAAAGGCTACCGCCTTGTCGATGGCGCTTTGGCGGCTGGCCTTGGGAAACAGCGGTTCGACGGCGCGCAGCAGCCCATCGACGCCCTTGAAGAAGCGCCCCCAGCCTGATCGGTAGGGCCCCCGGATATAGTCCGTCACCTGTTCGGGCGGCGTACAAAACAGCTCCCGTATCTGGATACCGCGCGGATTGCGCGCCTTGGGGCGCAATCCCATCAGCACCAGCAGCGGCACGATCACGGTGCGCGACCAGTATGACACTTTCGACAGATGGAACGGAAACCACAGCGGCAGGTGCATGATTTCCAGCGGCATCACCGGCACCGCATGCCACGGCACCGCCCCGAACAGCGCCAGTTGCGCCCGGGTAAACACATTCGTCCGCTCCGCACCGCCAGCCGCCAGGATCGCCTCCCGCGCTCGGCGCATATGCGGGGCATCCGGATCGTCGCCGATCGCTTTCAGCGCAAAATACGCCTTCACACTGGCCGAGATATTGAACGCCCCGTCGTGGAACAATGGCCAACCGCCGTGCCCGCCCTGGATCGATCGCAGATAGACGCCGATTTTCGCCTGCAACGGCGCGTCGATACGGTCCAGGAAGTGCTCCAGCAGCACGTATTCCGCCGGGATCGTCGCGTCGGCCTCCAGCTCGAACACGAAATGACCGTCCGGCTTCCGCCGGCGCGTCAGCGCATCCGCCGCCCGGGACACCGAGTCCAACAAAGCAGCATCATCAACAACCGGCGTGGTTATCGCATCGAGGGGCATGGTAGCCTTACAATCACAGCTTGAGGAGAACATCCGCGGCGGAACGGCCGGACCTTATCGCGCCCTCGATGGTGGCGGGCAAGCCGGTGTCCGTCCAGTCCCCGGCAATCGCCAGGTTGGCAGCCAAATCCGTGGCCGCGTCGGGCCGGCGCGAGTCCTGCCGAGCGGTGGCGGCGAAGGTGGCGCGCTTTTCCTTGACGACGCGATAGGGCGGCAGGTCGTTTTTCAGGTCGGCCGGCAAACCCAGCGCATCCACCACATTAGGCCAGACCAGCGTGGCGATGGTTCGGGCGGCATCGTCCACCATGTTGTTCGCGGCACTGATGGTGACCGACACATGATCCGGCTTGATGAACACCCATTCGGCGGTGCCGGAGGTCAGGCCGATAAATCCGGTCGCGGCAAACGGGCCGGCGGGATCGGCGCTGAAGCGGAAGTGGATGTTCAAAATCGCCTCGAACGCATCCGGCACGATCAGCCCTGGCAGCAGGTCGGCGGCAACCCAGGGCGGCGCCGCCAGGACGACCGCATCGCCCTGGTCCAGCGGGATTTCTCCGTCCGGGCCGCGCAGCGCGGTGACTCGGCCGCTGCCCCGTATCAGTTCGGCAATGCGGCTGTTGAAGCGGATATCCGCGCCGCGGCTTTGCAGCGTGGCAATGGCGGGATCGATCAGCGCCTCCGACAGACCCTGCTTCGGCATCAAGGGGATGCAGGCGGCGGCGCCGCGCATCAGGGTTTCGCGCATCACCGCCCCCAGCAAGCGGGCCAAACCTTCCTGGGTCGGCGTGTTCAGTGCGGCGACCGCCAGCGGCTCAACCAGGCGCCAATACAGCCTACCCCGCCGCATCGCGTCGCCCACAGGGGTTTCGTCGCGAAAGCGAATAATCCGAGCCATACCCACGTAGTC
>JAKBCJ010000454.1 GCA_021807975.1 Pseudomonadota bacterium
GGGCGGGCGTCGGTTCGCCTTTGCAGCACTGGTTGTTGTTGGCGATCAAAAGGGCCGCGTCGGCTACGGCGCTGGTAAGGCCCGCGAAGTGCCGGAGGCTATCCGTAAGGCGACTGAACGTGCCAAGCGCGGCATGATCCGGGTCCCGATGAAGGAAGGCCGCACCCTGCATCACGACGTTGAAGGTCACTTCGGCGCCGGGAATGTGATCCTGCGTTCCGCCACGGCCGGCACTGGCATCATTGCTGGTGGCCCACTGCGCGCGGTGTTCGAGACTTTGGGAATAGGCGACGTCGTGGCGAAGAGCCTCGGCAGCCGGAACCCGCATAACATGGTGAAGGCAGCCTTCGCGGCGTTGCAGAAATGCGCCAGCCCGCGTTCGGTCGCTACGCGCCGTGGCAAAAAGGTGCCCGAACTGTTCGGTCGCCGGGAAGCCGCTGCGCCCGCCGCTCCGGAGGCTCAGGCCAATGCCTAAGGTTCGCGTAACGCAGACGAAGTCCGCGCTGGGCCGCTTGCCTGGCCAGAAGGAAACCCTGGTCGGTTTGGGCTTGAACAAATTGCGGAGCACGCGTGAGTTGGAGGACACTCCCTCCATCCGTGGCATGATCCGTAAAGTCGCCCACCTGATTAAGGTGGAGGAGCTTTCCTGACATGAATCTCAATGAACTGCGCGACAATCCCGGCGCGCGCCTGAAGTCGAAGCGGCTCGGCCGCGGTATCGGTTCCGGCAAGGGGAAAACGTCCGGCAAAGGCGTCAAGGGCCAAAAGGCCCGCGAAGGTGTGGCGCTGAACGGCTTCGAAGGCGGTCAGCTGCCGATCTATCGCCGTTTGCCGAAGCGTGGTTTCCATAACCATTTCCGCAAGGAATACGCTCCGGTCAATGTTGGCGCGATTGAAGCGGCGATCGAAGCGGGCAAGATCGACGGCGCCCAGCCGATCACCGAGGCGACGCTTTATGCGGCCGGCTTGGCGTCCCCCGGCAAGGATGGCATTCGGCTCCTGGCGGACGGCGCGATCACCAAGGCTATCCAGGTAACGGTCTCCGGCGCTTCGGCCACGGCCAAGGCAGCGATCGAGCAGGCTGGCGGTTCCGTGACGACGACGGTTGCACCGAAAGCGGCTCCGGCGGAAGCCGCCTAAGGTCGCGTATGTGCTAAAGTAAAAAGCCACGCGGGCGGTGTCATCCCCTGCGTGGCTTTTTGCTTGACCGGCATCCGGCTTGCGCCCAAGTCCGCCCCAGCAGACAGTTGCCCGCGCTAATCTCGATCGCCTCGACAAAGGGAAATCTCCATGGCGTCCGCTGCCGAACAGCTTTCAGCCAATCTCAACATGGGCGTCTTTTCGAAGGCGACCGAGCTCAAGCAGCGCATTTGGTTTACGTTGGGGGCGCTGATTGTCTATCGTCTTGGCACGTATATTCCGGTGCCCGGCGTCGATGCCTCCGTGATGGGCGAAATGCTGTCGCAGCATGGCGGCGGCATCCTGGGCATGTTCGATATGTTCACCGGCGGGGCGCTTCGGCGCATGACCGTCTTTGCGCTGAACATCATGCCCTATATCAGCGCCAGCATCATCATTCAGTTGATGTCCGCCGCCATCCCCACGCTTGAGACGCTTAAGAAGGAAGGTGAGCAAGGGCGCAAGAAGCTGAACCAATACACCCGGTATCTGACTGTCCTGATCGCGATGTTCCAGTCGTATGGAATCGCCGTAGGACTGGAGTCCATGCACGGAAGCTTCGGCGCTGCCGTCATCGATCCCGGCTGGTTCTTCCGCTTTTCGTGCGTGATCACGCTGGTGGGCGGCACGATGTTTCTGATGTGGGTGGGCGAGCAAATAACCGACCGTGGAATAGGCAATGGCACCAGCCTGATCATCATGGCCGGTATCGTGGCCAATTTGCCGACTGCCTTTGCGTCCATGCTGGAAATGGGGCGAACCGGCGCGTTGTCGCCGTTCTTCATCCTGTTGTTTCTGGTGATTGCCGTCGCGACCATCGCGATAATCGTGTTTGTCGAGCGCGCGCAGCGCCGGATCGCGGTCCAATATCCGAAACGTCAGGTCGGCAACCGGATGTTCGGCGGCGACTCCACCCATATTCCACTGAAAATCAACACATCTGGCGTCATTCCGCCGATTTTCGCCAGTTCCATCCTGCTGATCCCGGCCACCATCGCGGGGTTCGCGACAAATGGTCCGTCGTGGTTGCAAATGATCGCCGCTCAGTTGGGCCAGGGTCAGCCGCTGTACCTCGGCCTGTATGCGTTCATGATCGTGTTCTTCTCCTATTTCTACACCGCCGTGGTGTTCAACCCGGAGGAGACGGCCGACAATTTGAAGAAATACGGCGGCTTCATCCCCGGGATTCGTCCGGGCAGCGCCACTGCAAGCTACTTCGACCGCATTTTAACCCGGTTAACGACGGTCGGCGGCATTTATCTCGTCGCGATCTGTCTGCTGCCGCAAATCTTGATCACCGATTACGGTCTGCCTTTCTATTTCGGTGGCACCTCGATTCTGATTGTGGTGTCGGTTACAATGGACACAGTGACGCAGATCCAATCTCATCTGCTCGCGCATCAATATGAAGGTCTTATCCGCAAGACACGGGCAAAGGGACGTCGGTGAAACTTATTTTGTTAGGCCCGCCTGGCGCGGGCAAGGGAACCCAGGCCAAGCGGCTGGAGGAGCGGTTTGGGATCGTCCAAATTTCGACCGGCGATATGCTCCGGGCGGAAGTCGCCGCCGGCAGCCCGGTCGGCAAGGAAGCCAAAGCGGTCATGGAGGCGGGGCAGCTCGTTTCCGATGATATCCTCGTGCGGATGCTGGCATCCCGGCTCCAGCAGCCTGATGCCGCCAAGGGCTTCATCCTGGATGGTTTCCCCCGCACGGTTCCCCAAGCGGTGGCGTTGGATCGCATGCTGGCCGAGAAGCATCTCAAGCTTGATGCGGTCGTCGAACTGAAGGTGGACGATGCCGCACTGACCGATCGCATCGCCGGGCGGTTCACCTGCTCCAAGTGCGGCGCCGGCTACCACGATTTGTTCAAGCCGCCCGCAAAGGCCGGCGTGTGCGACTCGTGCGGCTCCACGGACTTCACACGCCGGGCCGACGACAACCGCGAAACGGTCGCCGCTCGGTTGGAAGCCTATCACCGGCAGACGGCGCCGATCATTCCCCACTATGCCGCGGCCGGGATGCTTAAATCCGTGGACGGTATGGCGGATATCGACGAAGTGGCGCGGCAGATCGATGCCGCATTGGCCGCGGTTTGACACGGATGTTGAGTTCTTCACGCAGAGTTGATAAGTCTTCGTTGACTCCTGCGCGGCGGAAACTATAGTCCCGCGCTCCGGCGCCACCCCATATGCGGGTTTGGCGCCATTGCGCGTATTTCAGCCCTTCGGGGCAGTTAAGGGTCCGGGTTAGACACCGGACGACAGGAGAGTCGAGCGTGGCGCGTATTGCCGGCGTGAATATCCCGACGAACAAGCGGGTGACCATTGGGCTTCGCTATATCTATGGCATCGGTCCCGCGAAGGCGGCTGCGATTTGTGAGCAGCTGAGCATTCCCGACGAACGCCGCGTCAATCAGCTTTCGGATGAGGAAATCCTCCGCATCCGCGAACTGATTGACCGCGAGTATCGCGTGGAAGGCGATTTGCGGCGTGAAGTGTCGATGAACATCAAGCGGCTAATGGACCTGGGTTGCTATCGTGGCCTGCGGCACCGTCGCGGCCTGCCGGTGCGCGGCCAGCGGACCCACACCAACGCCCGCACCCGTAAGGGCAAGGCGGTGGCGATCGCCGGCAAGAAGAAAGTCACGAAATAAGTCAGGCCTTTCGGCCCGTCTTTTCCAAGCATTCGGCCGCGCCGATTTTCGGCGCGGTCGGCAGTT
>JAKBCJ010000455.1 GCA_021807975.1 Pseudomonadota bacterium
CAGCACCCGCAATTCCCGCACGTTCCAGCCAAACCGCTGCCGAAACAGCCGATCAGCGTTTCCTATCCCCTCCTCGGCGATGGACGCCAGGGCGTAGGTCAGACTCTGCTTCAACATAGCTCATTCCGCCCATTTTATCGGCAAAACCCATAATCAACAAAATTGCTGACCACAACAGTTGCATATTACAATAATATACCGGTAAGTAGCCGACAACGCATCGCGGGCATCCGGCCAGGGCGCGTAATCAGGAGACGAAAATGTCCACCGCCGCCCGCATCCACGCACCGCCCGCCCGCGCCGCGCATACCATTTCCAACCCAAGGCTGATCGCCGCCTGCACCATCGGCAACGCGCTGGAATTCTACGATTTCGTCGTGTTCAGCTTCTTCGCCCGCACCATCGGCGCATTGTTCTTCCCCGCGCAGAACCCGGCATCCCAATTACTGCTGTCCTTCGCCACCTACGGCGTCGGCTTCTTCCTCCGCCCGCTCGGCGGCGTCGTGCTCGGGGCCTATGCCGACCGAAAGGGCCGCAAGAAGGCAACCATCCTGACGCTGATGCTGATGGCCACCGGCACCGTCATGGTCGGCCTCGCGCCCGTCTATGCCACCGCCGGCATGGCCGGCGCGCTGGTCGTCCTGGCCGGCCGTCTGCTGCAAGGGTTTTCAGCCGGCGGGGAGGTCGGCGCCTCCACCACCCTGCTGGCCGAACTGGCGCCCCGGGATCGCCGCGGCTTCTTCGGCGCCTGGCAGTTGGCCAGCCAGGGCCTCGCGGTGCTGGTGGCCGCCGCCGCCGCGTTCACCCTCACCCGCGCCTTCTCGCCGGCCGAAATCGCCGGCGGCGGCTGGCGGCTGCCGTTTCTGGCGGGAATCCTGATCGTGCCCGTCGGCCTGTGGCTGCGCGGCGCATTGGAAGAAAGCCACGCCAACGAGGATGACGAACGGACCCGGTCGGTCTCCTCGCTCAGTGTCGCTCTGCGGGATTTTCCGGCGCGCATCCTGGCCGGGGTCGGCCTGATCATCGGCGGGACGGCGGCCAATGCGGTGATCGTGCTGTATATGGCCACCTATGCGGTGACCCAGCTTCACCTGCCCCCGGCGACCGGTCTGCTGGCTGGCATCACGGCCGGAATCGTCACGCTGGCCGCGGCGCCGATCGGCGGTGCATTGTCGGACCGGCTTGGACGCCGGCCGGTGATACTGGTGTCTTACGTGCTGATCCTGGTGCTGATCTATCCCGCCTTTCTGATCCTGAACGTCAGCCCGGCCCCGGGAACGCTGCTGACGGCCGTGGCGGGGCTGGCCGTGCTGAACGCCACCGGCGGGGCGACAGCGATCGTCACCCTGGCCGAAATCTTCCCGGCGGAAGTCCGGGCCACCGGCATGTCGCTGGTCTATGCGCTGGGCGTTGCGATTTTCGGCGGATTCGGCCAGTTCATCGTCACATGGCTCATCCAGGCCACCGGAAGCCCGATTGCCCCCGCCTGGTATGTCATGGCCTGCGCGCTGGCCACGATCCTGTCGCTGATGGATATTCCGGAAATGCGCGGCCGGTCGCTAACCTGAACACCGTCGTCACCCCGCAAGGAACCGCACCGATGCAACCGATCGAGCACATTCTGAACCACGCCGACGAACTGACCGCGATCCGCCGCGACATCCATGCCCATCCGGAGATCGGGTTCCAGGAAACCCGCACCGCGGCGCTGGTCGCCGACTGCCTGCGGCGGTGGGGCGTGGACCGGGTGGAAACCGGCATCGGCCGCACCGGGGTCGTCGGCGTGATCGAAGGGCGGGGCGACGGACCCGCCATCGGCCTGCGCGCCGACATGGACGCGCTGCCGATGCAGGAAGAAACCGGCCTTGCCTACAGTTCGGTCAATCCCGGCGTATTCCACGGCTGCGGCCATGACGGCCACACGGCGATGCTGCTGGGCGCGGCACAGTACCTGGCCGCGACCCGCGACTTCAACGGCCGCGTGCATGTGATCTTTCAGCCCGCCGAGGAAGGTTTGGGCGGCGCCCCGGCGATGATGGCCGATGGACTGTTCGAAAGATTTCCCTGCCAGGAAATCTACGGCATCCACAACTGGCCCAATGCCCGGACCGGCTGGATCGGCACCACGCCCGGCGTCGCCATGGCCGCGTCGAGCAGTTTCGACGTCACGATTACCGGCCGCGGCGCCCACGGCGCCATGCCGCAGCAGGCGATCGACCCGGTGATGGTCGCCGTCACACTCGCGCAGGCGTTCCAGACCATCGTCAGCCGCAACGTCGGGCCGCAGCAAACCGCGATCCTGTCCATCACCGAACTGCACGCCGGCTCCGCTTACAACGTCATCCCCGACGGGGCCGTGCTGCGCGGCACGATCCGCACCTTCGACCCGGCCGTGGACGCGCTGATCACCCGCCGGATGCAAGAAATCGCCGAAGGCGTGGCGGCCGCCTTCGGGGCCACCGCGACCGTTGCCACCAACCCCGGCTATCCGACGCTGATCAACAGCGCCGATCATGTTGCGGCGGCCTGTCGCGTCGCCGCCGAAATCGTCGGACCGCAGAATGTGGACGCCGCGATCGCGCCGCTGACCGGCAGCGAAGACTTCGCCTTCATGCTGGCCCGCGTCCCCGGCGCCTATCTGATGGTTGGGCAAACCGGGGGCGGCAACCTTCACAATCCCGGCTACAGGTTCGACGACAGCATCATCCCGATCGGCGCATCCCTCCTTGCTCGGATTGCCGAGGCACGGTTGAGCAACCGGTAACGATCACGGCCCGCGGGGCGGTGCCCGGAACCCGCCCCCGATGACGATCCGCCAGTTCCCTGCTATTCTAAAAAACCCGGGAAACAAGATCGGTCAGGCATGAACATCGCCACCCCATCCACACCGCATGAGCCTAAGGCGCTGGCGCTGATCAGTTCGGCGCATCTGGTCAGCCACTTCTATTACCTCGTCCTGGTGCCGCTGTTTCCGATCCTGCGGGACCGGCTGGGCATCGGGTACGTGGAACTCGGTGTCGCCCTGACGGTGTTCAACGTCGTCAGCGGGCTGGTCCAGGCCCCGATGGGCTACGCCGTGGACCGTTTCGGCGCTCGGCGAGTCCTGATCGCCGGGCTGATGCTGGGCGGGCTGTCGTATATTTCTATCGGTTTGTTCCCGTTCTACCCATGGATACTGGTGGCCTCCGCGCTGCTTGGCGTTGCCAACGGCGTCTATCATCCGGCGGATTACGCGATCCTGGGGTCGGTCATCGAGCCCGGGCATCTCGGCCGGGCGTTTTCCATTCACACCTTCGCGGGGTTCATTGGCGGCGCCATCGCACCCATTCTGATGCTGCTGGCAGCCGAGCGGATTGGCTTTCAGGCGGCCATCGTCGCCGCCGGCGCCATGGGCCTGCTGGTCGCCATCCCGCTGATGCTGGCCGGCTGGCTGGACAGCGCCGCGGCCGCGAACGCACCCGCGGCATCGTCGGTCCATATCCCCATGCGCGCATTGCTGACCCCGGCGGTCGTTGGACTTGTCGGGTTCTTCGCGCTATTGAGCCTTAGCAGCGGCGCGCTGACCAACTACTCCGCCGTCGCCCTGGTCACCGTCTATGGGTTTTCGCTGTCGGCAGCCAATCTGGCGCTGTCTTCGTTTCTGTTCAGCTCCGCGATCGGGGTGCTGGCGGGCGGCTTCATCGCCGACCGGACCAAACGGCATGGCGATGTCGCCGCGTTCGGTTACGGCGGCGCGGCGGCGCTGGTGCTGCTGATCGGTACCACCAACATCGGTTCGGCCCTGACCATCGGGGCGATGGGTCTGGCCGGGTTCCTGTCGGGCATGATCTCCCCGTCGCGAGACATGCTGGTGCGGGCCGCCTCGCCGCCGGGCGCGTTCGGGCGGGTGTTC
>JAKBCJ010000051.1 GCA_021807975.1 Pseudomonadota bacterium
ACCCAACCATGCCAGCGCGGACGGCGCATGGCCGTCGGTGTGCTTCCAGGGCTGGAAATGGTCGCTGACAAACACCGAGTCGAAGCCCTGTTTCTCGGCCTCGACCGAGAAATCCAGCAACAATCGGGGCGCGAATTGCTCCGCGGACGCCTTGTATCCAAGCTTCAAGCTCATGGGCCAGCCTCCTTCAGTTGGGTGCAAACTACTGCCGACCCGGGGTCACGGCAATCCACGCCCCGAACCGCCTGCCCTGCAAACCGTCTAAGCATCGGTTGACGCATGTTTAGGCGGTTTGAACCATGGCTTCCCCGGTGTGCCGGCCCAAACAGCCCTGCCGCGGCGCGGGGTTTGCCTTGATGGCCCCGCATGCGACGCAGTGAGTCACAACCGCGAAAGTCCTGCTGGCGGACGGCGATGTGGAACGGGCGGGCGGATCGCTCGCGGATGCCGTCGCCTCCCTCAGCCCCGACGCTGTCCTGGTCGATATGGCGCGCCCGGCCGCCCTGTTCGTGGACGAAGATGCCCCCGGGTTCATGGAAGCAGCAATCGGCGCGGGCGTGCCGTCCTGCAACGCCCTCGGCATGCCGCCGCCAGATGTCAAACCGACAGTCCGTTACGTTTTCGTAATTATGTGCCAACGTGACCCCGCCCCCCCGGGCGGCGGCAAATTGATCTGCCAGGCACCGCTGCTGAACGCGGCAGCCACGTCTTAGTCCAGCGCGGTTATCCTGTCCTCCAACCCAACCGGGACGGACGACTCGGGCGAGGGATTTTCCATGCGGAAACCCAATCGCGGCTCCAGGGCGGCAACAAGTAGCCAGAATCCCCCGACCCGCCGGAATTGACGCCGTCCGCATCCGGGACCAGCATTTCCGCAAAACAAGGGAGGCGTGCCATGCCGTTGCCAGCGGACACCGACGTCAGCATACCGAAATACCTGCGCGACAAATACGCCATCGTCGGCATTGGGGAGACGACCTACACCCGCGGCTCAGGCAAGACGACCCGCGCGCTGGGCACTTGGGCGCTGCGCAATGCGGCGGCTGACGCGGGGATCAAGACCTCCGACATCGACGGCATGCTGTCTTACTCGAACAACGACAGCACCTCCGCCACCTTCATGGCGGGCGACATCGGCGCTCGGTTGAATTTCTACATGGACTGCATCGGCGGCGGCTCCTCGACCGAGGCGCTGATCGGCATCGCGATTGGCGTCATGGAGGCCGGGCTGTGCAACTGCGTGGCGCTGTTCCGCGCGATGAACGGGTTCTCCCAGGTGCGGATCGGCGGCACGGGTGCGCGGTCGGCGGTGCCGATTGCCGGCGACATGCTGCACAACCGAGCGTATGGGTGGCAAAGCGCGGGGCAAATGTTCAGCCCCAGTTTCATGCGATACATGTATCAGCACGGGACAACCCCCGAACAGGTGGCGATGGTCAAGGTCGTGCATTCAGAGCACGCGTCGAATAACCCGAAGGCCTACTATAAGAAACGCTATACCGTGGACGACGTCCTCAGCAGCCGGATGATCTGCAAACCGCTGCACCTGCTGGATTGCTGTGTGGAAACGGACAACGCCACCGCGATCATCATCACCCGGGCTGACCGCGCCAGGGACATGCGCCACACACCAGCCCTGATCCGCGGCATCGTCGGGCGGTGCAACAAGCCGCGCATGGATATGCACTATCAGACCGGCCCCATCGAGCGCGTCGCTGCCTACTACGCCAAGGATATCCTGTGGCCGAACGCCGGCGTGGGGCCCGAGGATATCGACGCAACCGGGGCGTACGATGCGTTCACCTTCACCTCCATGCTGCAACTGGAGGATTACGGCTTCTGCAAGAAGGGCGAGGGCGGCGATTATGTCTCCAGCGGCATTACCCGGCTGGGCGGACGGCGCCCGAACAACACCTCGGGCGGCCATTTGTGCGAGGGCTATACCCACGGCATGAACATGGTGATCGAGAACGTCCGCCAGCTGCGCCACGACATCGATGATTCCTGCCCGATGGGGCCGGACGGCAAACGCCAGCACACCTATGATTATCGCGAAGGCGGTTGCCGTCAGGTGAAGGATATCGAAGTCACCGCCAATCTTGGCTGGGCCAGCCCGGGGACGACCTCCGGCATGGTCATGCGGCGCGGTTGAGGGGGGCAGGACGATGGCGATTCAAGGCAACTACATGGGTATGTCGCTGACGATCGACGACCTGGACACCGAAAACCTGACCTACTTCCGCCATTGCGCGGACCACGCGTTCCACTTGCAGAAGTGCGACGATTGCAGCCTGCTGCGTTACCCGCCAACCACCGGCTGCCCCTGGTGCGCCAGTCCGGATTCCACCTGGACGGCGGTGGAGGGTAAGGGCGAGGTGCATTCGTATGAAGAAGTGCATCAGGCCATTCAACCCGCGTTCAAGGGCCGCACCCCCTATATGGTTCTGGTCGTGGACCTGGACACGCAGAAGGGCCAGCCCTCGGCGGATGAGGCGCTGCGCGTCGTCGGCAACCTGACTACACCGGACGGCGTTCTGGCGTCCCCCGAACTGGTGCGCCAGGTCGGCATCGGCACCAGGGTAAGGATGGTGTTCGCCGATGTGACCGATGGGTTGTCCCTGCCGCAATGGACCATCGACACAGACGCGCCGCAGCCGGTAAAACCCTGGCGGTATCCGCTGGAGTAACATGCTTCTCGATCAGGTGACCGGATCGCAGATTCAGGCTGTCCAGATGGTGACGGCCGCGACCATGGCTGCATTCGTGGGCGCTGCTTTTGCCGGCAAATGGGCGGCGAAAATCCGCATGGCGGCAGCGGTTTTATACATCGCTGCCGCAGTGGGCTTTGCTGTCTGGTTTACGATCTAACGGATACGCGGCGAAATAACCGTTTCGATTGACTCACGGTCGGTGTCGTCCGTCATGGCGGCAGGCCGGGGCATCCGTCAAGCGACTGGCTTATTGCGCGGCGTTTCCAAACCGAACGGGCCAACCGTCGCTTTACCGCGATCCCGGCAACAATGCCTACCGTTTCGCCGTCCGCTTCCCCTATAGTCATCGCTGTGGCTCGGTACGGCCCGCAAGGCCGGTGTCCGGATCATCCCTGGATCGGATAGAAGTCCGCCGGCATCCTTGAGTCCCGCGGACGGCTTTTTCCCGATCGCCCGGCCGGACAAATATCCGGCCCAATGGCTGGCTCCCGGACATTCGTCCGCGGGGCCTGCTTTCGATTCAACCCGGCGGAACCCAACCGCCCGCCGACCGACAGGAGACGCCTGAACCACAGAACAATACAGGGAGCTTTCAACAATGATCCGATCGAACGGACTGTCACGCCGGGGTGCCCTTCAGCTTGGGGCCGCGGCTGCCGCGCTGCCGCTGGTACATATCCGCACCGCCGGGGCCGCGGGAAAGGTGAGTATCGGCTTCTGGGACCACTGGGTGCCCAGCGGCAATGCCATCATGCAAAAGCAGGTCGATGCCTGGGCCGACAAGAACAAGGTCGAGGTTCAGGCAGACTTCATCACCGGCAATGGCAACAAGCTGGGGATGACCGGCGCGGCCGAATCCCTGGCCAAGGCCGGCCACGATGCGCTGGCGTTCTTCAACTGGGATGTCCACAACTATGCCAACGCGTTGGAACCGATCGACGATGTGATGGGCCGCCTGATCGCCGCCAACGGGCAGCCCAACCAGACCTGCACCTATCTGGCGAAACCGAATGGGCACTGGCTCGCCGTCCCGACCAGCAGCGGCACCCAGAACAAGCCACCTTGTGCCCGCATCGGCTGGTTCACGAAGCAGGGCCTCGATCCGCGGGCGATGTATCCCGCCAGTCCTGACAAGACCGGTCTTCAGGACGAATGGACCTGGGACTCCTTCCTGAAATACGCCGAAGCCGCCCGTAAGGACGGCCTGACCTTCGCCCTGGGCATGGGCGGCAACACCAACACCGACGGTATAGACCTGCACGGCGCCCTGTTTCGTTCGTTCGGAGCAACGCTGATCGACAGCGAAGGCGCAATCCAGTTGGATTCGCCCGAGGTGCATCAAGTGCTGGAATTCGCCCGGCGCCTGGTGAAGTTCTACCCCGACGATGCGGTCAGCTTCGACGATGCGTCCAATAACCGAGCGCTGATCTCTGGCAAGTCGGCACTGATTTTCAACCCGCCATCCGCCTGGGCTGTCGCCAAGCGCGACGCACCGGCCGTGGCGGCGGATTGCTGGACATTCCCCGCCCCCAAGGGCCCCAAAGGCCGCTTCGTCCCAACCGCCAGCTTCTTCTGGGGCGTTTACAACTTCAGCCCGAACAAGGAAGCCGCCAAAAGCCTCATTGAATACCTCATGCAGCGCCAGCAAGTCGAAGCCCGCTGTAACGTCGTCGCCGGCTACGATCTGCCGCCATACGAAAAGTTGTTAGACTTCAAAATCTGGGAGGAGGTAGAGCCGCCGAAAGGCACGGTTTACAATTATCCAATCAGGGCCTGGCACGACCAGCAGCCCAGTCTGACGGCTTCGGAAGCCTCACCCGACGTGGCCGTCCAGATCTACAACCGCGCCATCCACAACCAGATGCTTGCTCGGTTGAAAGACGGCCAGACCATCCCGCAAGTCATCGCCTGGGCGCGCGATGAACTGGAAGGCTTCACCCGCTGAGACCCAACCAGGAAAATGGGGAAATACCGGCGGCGCGCGCAACCGGCGTTGCGCCGCGTCCCGGCACCCGTTAGCGTGATTTGTCCGAACGCGGATGGCGTCGCGCCGCCGCCCGGTTCGGCCGCAATAAGATCGACGCGGCGCTCTACGCCGGTCTGCCTGGGAGAGATGTAAATGGATGGGCGCGCGCATCGCGGACAGTCCGGGTCGGGACGAATTTCGCCACCTGTTGAAGGTGGACATCCGTCATGGATATTTGTCCATACGCCGAACGCGGGCCACCCAGACGCAAATTCCCAATAGCCGGTTACCCGGGAAGGACTCCAAGTGACAACGCCTGATATCGCAAAACCAAATTCGGGAACCACCACCCGCCGCCGAGCGCTGAAACTGGCCGCGGCCTCCGCCGCCTTGCCCCTGGTGCATATCCGCACCGGACGCGCGGCCGGAAAGGTATCGATAGCATTCTGGGACCATTGGGTGCCGGCCGGCAATGCCACGATGCAAAAGCAGGTCGATGCCTGGGGTGCGAAGAACCAGGTGGAGGTCCAGGTGGACTTCATCACGTCCAACGGATCGAAGAACATCCTGACCATCGCCGCCGAAGCCCAGGCAAAGACCGGTCACGACGTGCAGGCGTTCCCAACGTGGGAGGTGCATAACAATTCCGACCTGCTGGAGCCGATGGACGACGTGATGAAGCGGCTGACCGACAAGTACGGCCAAGTGAACGACGTCTGCAATTATCTGGCGAAAATCAAGGGTCACTGGCTCGCCGTGCCGACCAGTTCGGGCACCCAGTATAAAGGCCCGTGCGGCCGTATCAGCGTCCTGAAGGAAAAGGCCGGGCTGGATATCGTCGGCATGTATCCCGCGAAGTCCGGTCACACCGCCGCGTCGGATGCCTGGACCTGGGACGCGCACCTTCAGGCCGCCGAGGCCTGCTACAAGGCCGGAATGCCGTTCGGGATCGGGCTGGGTCAGACCTCCGATTCCGTGGACTTCGCGGGCGCGTTGTTCGCCGCCTTCGGTGCCGAACTGGTCGATAAGGACGGTAACGTCACCATCAAATCCGACAAGGTCCGCGCGGTCCTGGAGCATGGGCAGAAACTGGTGAAAGTGCTGCCCGCCGATGCTGTCAGCTTCGACGATGCATCCAATAACCGGGCGCTGATTTCCGGCAAGAGCGCGTTGATCTGGAACCCGCCCTCTGCCTGGGCTGTCGCCAAGCGCGACGCACCGCAGGTGGCCGCGGACTGCTGGTCGTTCTCCGCGCCGTCGGGTCCGGCCGGACGTTTCCTGCCCTACCTGCCGTTTTTCTGGGGCGTCTGGGGCTTCAGCAAGAACAAAAGCGCCGCCAAGGACCTGATCGAAGCACTGCTGCAACGCGGGCCGGTCGAGGAGCGTTGCGATGCAGTGGCCGGCTACGACGTGCCGCCGTTCAACTCGATGCTTGATTTCAAAGTGTGGGAGGAGGTCGAGCCGCCGAAGGGCACGGTTTACAATTACCCGCTGCGCCCGTTCCACCACGCCAAGGCGCACATCGCGGCGTTGCCTGCGCCCCCGGAAGTCGCAGTGCAGATTTATAACCGGGGCACGATGCCAACAATGCTGGCAAAGCTGAAAAGCGGCCAGACCATCGATCAGGTGATCGCCTGGGCCAGCGACGAATTGGATGGATTCAACCGCTGATCCAACGAAGGGTGCGCCGGTAACGGCCGGCGCATCCGGATTGGCGGCAGTTCTGGGAGGTAAAATAGAATGGCAGACGGTACAAGCGTCCCGATTGGCGGCCTGACCGCGGCAAGCCCGAAAGGCCGGAAGACCGCCATGCGGAAATTCGCCCAACGGCGATCGACCACGGGGTTTCTGCTGTGTCTGCCGTTGATCCTGCTGGTCTCTTGCTTCGTGGTCTATCCGGCCTTCTATGCGATCTATCTCAGTATGCTGAACAAGAAGATGACGGTATTCGTCGGGCTGGGGAATTTCCAGTTCCTGCTAAAGCGCCATACCTTCCAACTGGTGATCTTCCAAAGCTGTCTGTTCGCGATCACCGCCGTGGTGCTGAAGGCCCTGCTGGGCTTCACCCTCGCGCATCTCATGCACAACATTCCTGGCAAGAACCAGAAAATCTGGCGCGGGCTGCTGCTGGTGCCCTGGGTCATTCCCCTCGCCCTGTCCACACTGACGTGGTGGTGGATGTTCGATCCGTCCTACTCGGCGTTCAACTGGGTGCTGAACCAGTTTGGTTTCGCCAATGTGCCCTGGCTGGGCGTCGGCTGGATCGCCCGTTTCTGCACCATCGCCGTCAACGTCTGGTACGGCACGCCGTTCTTCATGATCATGTATCTGGCCGCGCTGAAATCGGTTCCCGAACAACTGTATGAGGCTTCGGCGATCGACGGGGCCAATGCCGTGCAGAAACTGTTCTTCGTCACCCTGCCGATGATGCGCAACATCATCTCCATCACCGTGCTGTTCAGCCTGATCACCACCTTCGCCGACTTCGACATCGTCCGCATCCTGACCGCCGGCGGCCCGCAGGACATGACGCATGTGTTCGCGACCTATGCCTTCCAGATCGGTATCCAGTCCGGCGACATTCCGCTGGGCGCCGCCGACAGCCTGTTCATGTTCCCCATCCTGGCCTTCGCGGCGTTCTTCGTACTGCGCGGCGTCACCAAACGCACCAAGGAGATCGCGGCATGAGCGCCTCCGTCGCCGAACGCCGCGAGGCCGTTGCGGCCAAACGCCGGAACAGCCTGCACAACCAGCGTCTTTGGGCGCTTTGGGGCAGCTACATCGCCCTGGGCGTGTTCGTGGTCATGTTCCTGGTGCCGCCGTTCTACACATTGATCACCAGCTTGAAGTCATCGGCGGAAATTTCCGCCCAGGTCGGCAGCCCGTGGCTGGTCAGGCACCCGACACTGGAGAATTTCTGGTACCTGATCACCTACCCGAACTTCCAGCGCTACTACCTGAACTCGGTCATCGTCACCATTCTGACGGTTTCCGTCTCGATGGTGATTTCGGTCCTGGCCGCGTTCAGCCTGTCGCGCATGGGGTTTTGGGGCAGCCAGACGCTATCCACCAGCGTGTTCCTCACCTATCTGGTGCCGCCGTCGCTGCTGTTCATCCCGCTGTTCCAGATCATCGGCCAGCTTGGTCTAATCAATAATTTCTGGTGCCTGGTGATCCTGTACCCGACACTGGCGGTGCCGTTCTGCACCTGGATCATGATCGGCTATTTCAGCTCAATTCCCAAGGAGCTGGATGAGGCCGCGCTGATCGACGGCGCCGGTTATCTGCAAATGCTTTGGAAAATCTTCATCCCCGTGGCGATGCCCGGCATCATCGCCGCAACGATTTTCGCCTTCACCGTGTCCTGGGGCGCATTTCTGTATCCGCTGGCATATCTCTACACGTCCAACCAGATGGTGCTGACGGTCGGGATCATCTCCGACCTCATTCGCGGCGACGTGTTCCAGTGGGGCAAGATCATGGCGGCCTGTCTGCTGGCGTCGCTGCCGCCGATCGTTATCTATGCGTTCCTGATGGACTACTATGTCGCGGGCCTGACGGCTGGCGCAACCAAGGGCTGAACTGTCGATTATCAATGGGCGGCCGGTCCGGAACCGGCCCCAACCCTTACCGAGGAAACGGAATAATCATGGCTGAAGTCTCCGTCCGCAAGGTCGTCAAGGAATACGAGGGTGGCGTGCAGGCGGTGAAGGGCATCGACCTGGACATCGCCGACCATGAGTTCGTCGTGCTGGTCGGCCCATCCGGCTGCGGCAAGTCCACCACGCTGCGCATGATCGCGGGCCTGGAGGAAATCACCGCCGGCGAGATATGGATCGGCGGCGATGTGGTCAATGACGTGCCGCCGCGCGATCGCGACATCGCGATGGTGTTCCAGAACTATGCGCTGTATCCGCACATGAGCGTGTTCGACAACATGGCGTTCGGGCTGAAACTGCGGAAATTCCCCAACGAGGAAATCAAACGCCGGGTCGATGATGCCGCCCGCATCCTGGATATCGTGCCACTGTTGGACCGCAAGCCAAGGGCACTGTCCGGCGGCCAGCGTCAGCGCGTGGCCATGGGCCGGGCGATCGTGCGCAACCCCAAGGTGTTCCTGTTCGACGAACCCCTGTCGAACCTGGATGCCAAACTGCGCGTGCAGATGCGCACCGAGATCAAGAAGGTTCACCAGGCCATTCCAACCACCACCGTGTACGTGACTCATGACCAGATCGAGGCGATGACCCTGGCTGACCGCGTCGTGGTGATGAACGGCGGCGTGATCGAGCAGGTCGGCACGCCGCAGGACTTGTATCACAACCCCGCTACTCGTTTCGTGGCCGGATTTATCGGCTCGCCGGCCATGAACTTCCTGCCCTGCCGCATTCAAGACGGGGCCAATGGCGGACTGGCCGTGCGGATCACGGAATCTATCATCGTGCCGATCCCGCCGGCCCGGGCCGATCGTTACGGTGCCTATAAGGGCAGGGAGATGGTGCTGGGCCTCCGTCCGGAGCATCTGTTCGAACACCACGACCAAGGCAAACCAGGCTGGACGCGTGTCGATCTGCCGGTGGATGTCGTCGAGCCGATGGGCATGGAGACGATGGTTCATTTCTTTGTCGATGGCAGCCCGGTCTGTGCCCGCATCGACCCCGCGGCGCACGCCGCACCGGGGGAGATGCTGCCTCTGACGGCGGACCTGAACCAGATGCACCTGATGCTGCCCGATACCGGCAGGGTTGTCTGAAAAACCCCGGCTATGACTCGAGGCGTCCGCGGCGGGATCGTCGCTCCGGCCGGGACACGGTCGGAGCAGACTGTCATGGCGGGCGAAGGCCCGCCATCCACGACTGGCGGTCCTGGTGCCGACAAAGGCGTGGATGGCGGGCCTCCGCCCGCCATGACGGCTAGAGGCCGATGGTTTCCCTCAGACGATACGGATATTTCGTCGCAACCCCTCATTCCGGTGTCGATCGTCACCGGCTTCCTGGGCAGCGGCAAGACCACGCTGATCGGGCGCATCCTGCGCGATCCCGGTTTCGGGCGCACCGCGGTCATCGTCAATGAATTCGGCGAAGTGCCGCTGGATCACGACCTGATCGCCAGCGCCGACGATTCGGTTCTGACGCTGAACACCGGCTGTCTGTGCTGCGCCATACAAACCGATCTGGCGAAGACGCTGCTGGATCTGTTGCAACGCCGAGCCGCGGGGGCGGTGGAATACGACCGGGTGCTGATCGAAACCTCCGGCCTGTCCGATCCAGCCCCGATCCTGCAAAGCATGATCGGCGACAGTGCGGTGGCCCTGACGCACGCCGCCCCGTCTGTCGTGACCGTCGTCGATACCGTTCACGGCCTGCAAACGCTGCGCGAACACGATACTGCCCGCACCCAGATTGCCGTTGCCGATGCAATCCTGTTCAGCAAAACCGACCTCCAGCCACCCCCCGGCGATCTGATCGGGCAGCTTGCGGCACTGAACCCGAACGCACCGCGCGCCACAACGGCGCAGCCAACGGCCGCCAGCCTGTTCGCCGCCGTACCGGCCGGGGACCGGGCGCAGCGTCTGGCCGACCTGCCCCGTCAGCCGGCCCATGCCGGTATCGACACATTCACCGTGCTGCGGGACCATCCCATTCCGGCCCTGGCCCTGACCATGCTGCTGCAAGCCGTGGCAGAGCATTGCGGCACCCGCCTGCTTCGCATGAAGGGCTTGGTGTCGATCGCCGAAATGCCCGGACAGCCGGCGGCGATCCACGGCGTCCGCCATGTCGTCAGCACACCCGCGTTTCTGGACCGGTGGCCAAGCACGGACACTCGCACCAGGATTGTGTTTATAACCAAGGGCGTACCGCAATATTTCGTATCCCGCCTGCTGGACGCGATCGAGACAGAGGTACGGGAGGAAACCCGGGCAGCCAGCCGCGGATAGAGCCGATCCGCCCCCGGCCGACAGCGCGGCACCCCCGGCCATCTTGCACGAAGCCGCTCCCCACCATAAGCAATAAACAACACCTCGGGATCCTATCCATGCTCTCCCGCCGCACCCTGCTGGGAACCACCGCGATGCTCGCCGCACCCGCGATAACACGGGCGCAGCCGGCACCCATCCGCATTGGCGAGATCAACTCCTACTCCGCCATTCCGGCGTTCACCCTGTCCTACCGCAACGGCTGGGAACTCGCGGTCGAGCACATCAACGCCAGCGGCGGCGTTCTGGGCCGCAAGCTGGAGGTGATCAGCCGCGACGACGCCGGCAAGCCGCAAAATACCATCCGCCTCGCCGGCGAATTGCTGGATGAGCAGAAAGTGGACATCCTGGCCGGCGGCTATCTCTCCAATGTCGGTCTTGCGCTGTCCGACTACGCTCTGCAGCGCAAGAAACTGTACGTCGCCGGGGAACCGCTGTCCGACGCGATGGTGTGGGCGAAAGGCAACCGCTACTGCTTCCGCCTGCGCCCCTCGACCTATATGCAGGCGGCGATGCTGGTGGACCAAGCGGCCAAACTGCCGGCGAAACGCTGGGCCAGCGTGGCACCGAACTACGAATACGGTCTTTCGACCGTCAAATGGTTCAAAGCCCTGCTGAGCGCCAAGCGCCCGGACGTGGAATTCGTGGCGGAGCAATGGCCCGCACTCGGCAAAATCGACGCCGGGGCCACCGCCGCGGCACTGGCCGAGGCCAGGCCCGACGCGATCCTGAACGTGACATTCGGTCCGGACCTGACCAACTTCGTCCGCCAGGGCAACACCCGCGGCCTGTTCGAAAACCGTTCGGTTGTCTCCGTCCTGACCGGAGAGCCGGAATATCTGGAGCCCTTGGGCGACGAAACCCCGGTCGGCTGGATCGTCACCGGCTATCCGCAGGCACAGGTCGAAACCAAAGCCAACCAGGCGTTCACCGCCGCCTATAAGGCCAAATTTGGCGCCACCCCCGGCATGGGGTCAGTGGTGGGCTACACACTGATCGCCTCAATCGCCGCCGGAATCGCCCGCGCCGGTTCCCTGGAGTCCGACAAACTGGTGGACGGCTTCAGCGGCGTGTCGTTCGACACCCCCTTCGGACCGGCCTCCTATCGCGCGCTGGATCACCAGGGAACGCTCGGTACCTTCGTCGGCAAAACCGCGGTGAAGGACGGCAAAGGCACGATGGTTGACTGGCACTATGCCAACGGGGCCGACTACCTGCCGACGGACGCCGTGGTCAAAACGCTGCGGCCGAACGCCGGATAGCGGTTCGTGACAAGACGTGGTTAAGGATCACGGCGAAACCAGCAAGGCGCGCGACGGAAGCCGCCACGCCCTCATCGTCATGGCGGGCGAAGGCCCGCCATCCACGCCTGTCCAGGAACCGCCGCCGCAAGCCGCGGACAGCGGACCGCCGCCCGCCCCGACGCCCTACACTCGCCGCGTGTCGATCGAAACGGCCATTTCGCCAAAATTCCCGGGGCAATCCGCTAACCAGCCTCGCCACCCGGCACCCCAACCTTGAGCTTCATCGCCATCCAATTCCTGACCGGCCTCTCCGGGTCCGTATCGCTGTTCCTGACAGCGGCCGGCCTGACCGTGATCTTCGGCGTCACCCGCGTCGTCAATTTCGCCCATGGCAGCCTGTTCATGCTGGGCGCCTACCTCGGCTGGACCATTATAACCCGCCTGCCCCACACACCGGGCTGCTTTGCCATCGGGGTCCTCTCGGCCGCCGCCATCGTCGCGATCATCGGAGCAGCCCTGGAGACAACCCTGCTGCGCCGCCTCTACACCGCGCCAGAGCTGTTTCAACTGCTCGCCACCTTCGGCGTCATGCTGATCGTGCAGGACCTGACCCAACTGCTGTGGGGCCCGAACGACCTGACGCTGCCGCGCCCTCCCTGGCTCAGAGGCTTCGTCACCATCCTGGATGCCCGGTTTCCAACCTACGATGCGTTCTCAATCGCCATCGGTCCGCTGGTTCTGCTCCTGCTTCTGCTGCTGTTCCGGCACACCCGCTTCGGAATCCTGGTCAGGGCCTGCACCGAAAACCGGGACCTCGCCGCCGCCCTGGGGATAAACCAGCGGTCGCTCTCCACCGCCGTTTTCGCCCTGGGCGCCGGTCTCGCCGGGTTGGGCGGCGCGCTGATCCTGCCGGATACCTCGGCGAACGGGCAGATGGACCTCTCTGTCATCGTCGAGGCGTTCGTCGTTGTCGTCGTCGGCGGCATGGGCAGCGTGACCGGCGCGTTTCTCGCCAGCCTGCTGATCGGCGAATTGCAGGCTTTCGGAATCGTCCTGATTCCCAAAGCCACGCTGGTGCTGATGTTCGTGACCATGGCGCTCGTACTCAGCCTCCGCCCCAATGGTCTGCTCGGTAGTCCAATTTTGGCGCCGGGACATCGGACCATTCGGCGCATGTTTCCCGAACCCTCGCGACGGTTGCGGATCCTGACCATGGCATCGCTGGCCGCCGCCGCGACCGCGCCGTTCTGGCTGCCGCCCTACCCGATGACGGTCCTGACCGAAATGCTGATCGCGGCGCTGTTTGCCTGCGGGCTGCATCTGATGATGGGACCGGGCGGCATGATCAGCTTCGGCCATGCCGCATGGTTCGGCCTGGGCGCTTATGCCTCCGCCCTGGCGGTTCGTGCCCCCCTGCCGCTCGCCCTCCTTGCCGCGCCGGTCGCAGCCGGCCTGATCGCGGGGCTGTTCGGCTGGTTCATCGTGCGGCTGTCCGGGGTCTATCTGGCGATGCTGACCCTGGCATTCGCCCAGATCGTCTGGGCGATCGCGACTCAATGGACCTGGCTGACAGGCGGCGACGACGGTATTCTGGGCGTGTGGCCCACCGGGCCGGTCCCGTTCTACTGGTGGGTGCTGGCCCTGGCCTCCAGCGCCATCTGGCTGTTGCGGCGGTCGGTGCGCGCGCCGTTCGGCCTGGCGCTGCGGGCGGCGCGCGACGAGCAAAACCGAGCGGTGGCGATAGGATTGCAGCCGGTTCGGTTGCGGGCGGCGGCGTTTGCCCTGTCCGGGGCGGCGGCCGGACTCTCCGGCGGGTTGTTCGCGTTCGACACCGGCAGCGTGTTTCCAACCTATGCCGCGATCGGCAAATCGGTCGATGGATTGCTGATGGTCCTGCTGGGCGGGATCGAGACAGCGGCCGGCCCCATCGCCGGCGCCGTGGCCTATACCGGACTGTACGACCTGCTCCTGCAGACTGTGCCGCTGTGGCGGCTGGTCCTGGGCCTGACCATCGTCGGCCTGGTCCTGGCATTTCCCAACGGCATCGCCGGACGGCGGCGGCGCGCATGACGCTGCTGTCGATCCGGGACCTGGCCAAGGCGTTCGGCGGCCATCAGGCCGTGCGCGGCATCTCGTTCAGCGTCGCGCCAGGCGAGGTCGTGGCCCTGATCGGCCCGAACGGCGCCGGCAAAACCACCTGCTTCAACATGCTGAACGGCCAGATCCGGCCAGATCGCGGGCAAATCGTGCTGGACGGTACCGATGTCGCCGGCAGGGCGCCAGAGCGGATGTGGCGCCTGGGCGTCGGACGCGGATTCCAGGTCGCCGCTACCTTCGCCTCCATGACCGTGCGCGACAATATCCGCACCGCCTTGCTGTCCCGCCATCGTGCGGTCTGGCGCTTCTTCCGCCCCGCGTCCGACCTGTTCACGGCGGAAGCGGATGCCATGCTGGACCGCGTCGGCCTGCGCCATCTGGCAGGAAGAAGCTGCGGCACCCTCGCCTACGGCGACCTCAAGCGCCTGGAACTGGCGCTGGCCATTTCCAATGCGCCCCGTCTGTTGCTGGCCGATGAACCGACAGCGGGGATGACCCTGGCGGATCGCCGGACAGCGATGGATTTGCTGGTCGCGGTGGCGCGGCAGGAGGGCTGCGCGGTGGTCTTCACCGAACATGACACTGACACCGTTTTCCGCGTCGCGGATCGAATTCTGGTGATGGACAAAGGCGAATTGATCGCGGAAGGCAACGCCGCGGCCATCCGGGCAAACCGCCGCGTCCGCACGGCCTACCTCGGCGACGATGGCGCAACCGATGGAATATGACGAACGTCCTATTGCCGAATTCCTACAACGCCTTCATCTTCATGGTGCGGCGCGGTAGGCGCCGGTCACGGGGACCCCGCCTGATGCGCTTCAACGGAATTTCGCTCGTCTTCCTGCTCGCCACGGTTTCCGTCGCCCGGGCGCAAATGCCCGGCGGCCCGCCGTCGGTGGGCGTGGTCCGCGCCCAGCAGACGGCGATAACCGAAACCTCCGAATTCGTCGGCCGCGTGCAAGCTGTCGAGCGTGTGTCGCTGACCGCGCGCGTAACCGCCTTCCTGGATCAACGGCTGTTCACCGAAGGCACCGAGGTCCGGCAGGGCGACTTGTTGTACCGCCTGGAGCGCGGCCCGTTCGAAGCAGCGGTGCGCCAGCAGGAAGCCGCGGTCGCCGATGCCACAGCACGTCTGGCTAATGCGAATATCCAGCTTGCCAGGGCGCAGTCGCTGCTGGCCACACCGGCCGGCCAACGGTCCAACGTGGACGACGCGATTGCCAACCAGCGATCCCTCGCGGCGCAGGTGGCGTCTGCTCAGGCTCAGTTGCAACTGGCCCAGATCAATCTGGACTACACCGAAATCCGCGCCCCGGTGTCGGGGAAAATCAGCCGGACCAACATCACCTCCGGCAACGTCGTGTCACCCGGATCCGGCGTGCTGGCGACCATCGTCAGCCAGGACCCGATGTATATTCTGTTTCCGATTTCGGCCCGCAGCCTGACGGAACTGCGCAAACGCTATGAAAACAAAGGCGGCACCAATGCCGTCGTGGTCAAGCTGCGCATGCCGGATGGCACCCTTTATCCGCAAGACGGCAAGATCGACTATGTGGAACCCACCGTCTCGGCCACCACCGATACCGTTCTGCTGCGCGCCACCATCGCCAACCCGGCGTCCGCCAAGGCCGCTGCCGGCCAGCAGATCGAACGGACGCTGATCGACGGAGCGTTCGTCACCGTGGTCGTGGAAGGCATCCAGCCCGTCATGGCGCTGGGTATCCCCCGCAAGGCCGTGCTGTCGGACCAGCAGGGCGATTACGTCTACGTCGTCGGCGCGGACGATAAGATCGAGCTTCGCCGCATCCAGCTCGGGCAATCGACCCCGGAAACCGCGGTGGTGGCCGGCGGCCTGAAGGACGGCGAAATGGTCGTCACCGAAGGCGTGCAGCGCGCCCGCCCCGGACTGACGGTCAGCCCCGGCCCGGCGGCCCCCGGGCCTGCCATCAACGGGTCGGGAAAGTCGTAGGATGATCTCCGGCGTTTTCATCCGCCGGCCGCGCCTCGCGGTCGTCGTCGCCATTCTGCTGACCCTGGCCGGCGCGCTTTCGCTGCAAAAAATCGCCGTGTCGCAGTTTCCCGACATCGTCCCGCCGCAGGTCACCGTGGCCACCTCGTTCACCGGCGCCTCGGCCGCGGTGGTGGAACAGACCGTCGCACAGCCACTGGAAGCGGCGATCGTCGGCGTGGACCAGATGATCTACATGAAGTCCAACAGCGCGAACGACGGCAGCTATTCGCTGACCGTCAGCTTCGCCTTGGGCACCAACCCCGACATCGACACGGTCAACGTCAACAACCGCGTGCAGCAGGCCATCGCCCGCCTGCCGCCGGAGGTGCAGCGTTACGGCCTGACCGTGCGCAAGAAATCCTCCGCGATCCTGGAGTTCCTGCAATTCTACAGCGAAGGCGGCAAGCAGCCGCCGCTGTTCATCAGCAACTACGTCACCATCAACGTGCTGGACCGGCTCGCCCGCGTGCCGGGCGTCGGCGATGTGACGCTGTTCGGGCGGCTGGACTATTCCATGCGCATCTGGTTCGACGTTGACCGGCTGACCGCGCTGAATCTGGTGCCAGCCGACATCATCGCCGTCATGCAGTCGCAGAACGTGCAGGCCGCCGTCGGGCGCATCGGCGCCCGCCCCACCAGCGATGCCACG